>JAIBHM010000148.1 GCA_020028535.1 Armatimonadota bacterium
CGCCGGATGGTCGCGCAGAAGCGTCCGGGCCCTCGCGAGCAGGCCATCAAACGAAATCCAGCCCTGCTCAAGGAACGCGGCACGTACCCGCTGGGCAAACGGTGTCAGCAGTTTCAGTAAGTCCTGTATCAGGTCTCCATCCACCGTGAGTATCTGCTTCGCCACCCGGATGAGGCTGACTGCATCGGCAAACTCATCCTTGTCCCAGCCTGCCGGCTGGTCCCCCGGATCCCGATCGAGCTCTTGCCGCCGCGCCCTGTCCAGCGCACCGATCGCATCGTGGCCCCGCTCCAGTAGCAGAGTGAACAGCTCCTGCGCCACCGCCAGCATGGACTCGATCTTGCGCCGCTTCGGCCGGTCGTGCGAGGTCAGGAGCGTCGCCACGCGGGTGCGCTTCGCCATCACCCAGTCGCGAACGGCCGAGGAAAGGGCCGCCGCCCCCGCCTGCGAGCACAATTCATCGAGCGGAATCAACTCGCTGCGTAACTCATAGGCGACCTCCCGGATCTGAGCAAGCCCCACCTCGGCCAATAATCTCCGCCAGAGTGCGTGATTGGGTCCGCTCGGCCCCAGCTCACCGTCCAGCCACACTTCCCATTCCGCGGAAAAATGTTCGTCAAACCGGAGCCCGTCGTCGTCCGTTTCGAAGGCGGGGTCCACTCCGCTTTCGAGGGGATGGAGACGCAGCACGTGCGCAGCGAAGCTATGCAACGTCCCTATCTGGGCCTTCTCCAGATTCTCCAACGCGCCTTTCGCTCTCTTGTCGATCTCGTCGGAGGACAGTCCGTACCGTTTTCGCAGATCCTCCCCGCTGACGGCCCCGGGTTCTATGGCCGCCTGCCCCAGCACTATCTCACGGAGCGCCTGCAGCCGCTCGCGGAGCCTGACCTTCAGCTCGGTCGCCGCCTTGTTCGTGAAGGTAAGCGCCACGATGCGGGTGATCTCAATGGGCTTGGGCTCCCGCATCAGCAGATGAACCAGCCGATTCACTAGCAGCGTGGTTTTGCCGGTACCGGCGCCGGCCACCACGACCACGTTGCGGTCGAAAGTGGTCTCAGCCAAAGAACGCGCCGATTGGTCCGGTATGTTCGCTTCCTGACTCCTCACTCCTGATTCATCACTCCTCACGTCTGACTCACCTTCTGCTTTCGGAGTTGGCGAAGCTGCCTCGCCGGAGCCGAGGTGTGCGCACGCCACCAGGTCGGCCCGTGAAATCGGCGGCAGGTAGCGGCGAACTCGCAGTAGTCGCAGTAGCCGTCCGGCAGGATGAAATACTGCCCCGCCTCCACGCCCCCCGCCAGGACGTGCACCGTCTGCGCAAGCTGTCGGCCGGCTGCGTCGTGCCAGGCGGACGCCTGGAATTGTGTCCGCTCGACGACTGGCTCCCTGTTCGGCGCTAGAAAAACAAATTCAACCTGCTCGGGTCGCGCGGATTCCCGTGGCGCACCGCACCCCGCCCGCTCCCCGTTGGGTATGGTCATCAGCACATAGAGGGGCGGCTGAAGGCGAAAGCCGCGGACGGCCGAGAGCAGCAGATCACGATCCTGATTTTTCATCTCGCGGCCTTGCCGGTACTTGTAATCCACGACCCGGAACGCGAGCGGCGCCTCCCGCCGATCCACCCGATCCAGTCGTCCGCGCACCTTGAGGGTCCCGAATGGGCGACGTTCCAGTACACCCTCCGTGTCCACCTCAAACCCGACCGGGTGGAACCCGCTGGCAAGAAAGTCCTGCCGATCCGCCTCTACCACTGCCGCCACGAGCTTCAGGACTGTCTCCTGGGCCAACTGCCAGGTCAACGCATAGGCAGTGCCGTGCCCCGCCGCAAAGGCAGCAAAGGTCTCCTCGGCGGCGGTATTCAGATGGCCCTGCAGCGCCGCTGGTGACAGCTCGCGCTGCGGCCAGCCGGCGGTAACCAGCCGCGGGTAACACGACCGCAGCACGGCATGGCACATCTCGCCCAGCGCCTGCGCCGGCAATTCATCCATGGGCGCCTGTCGCACCGGTGCAAGTCGGAGCACCTGGGCGGAAAAATACTGGAATGGGCAGCGCGCGTACTGCTCCAGCGGAGTTGGCGCCAGCCCTCGCGCAGCCAGCGCCTCCCAATAGCGGTCGAGCCGGCCGACGAGACCGTCATACGGGCCAAGCGCCTGCAACTCACCCTCCATCAGCCGCAGCGCCTCCAGTCCATGCCGGAAAAGGCCGGCTTCGCGGCCGGCCGCTTCCAGTACCGAAGACGGATCGCGACCCCGGAGAACCTGCCCCAGCGCCGACTCCTCCCGCGTGAGGAGCGACGGCGCAAAGAGCGGCAGGTTTAACCGGTCGGAGAGCCGCCTGGGCAGGCAGAGCTCCGTCTCCCGACTACGAGCCGCGCCAACCCGTTGGAACTCTTCCAGATAGGCGGACGCCGCGAGCGGACGTCCATTTAGGTCGGCCCGCTGATAGAGCAGATACAACCGTTGCCGGGCCGACTGGCGCAGGAGCGCGAACAGCAGGCACTCCTCATCGTAGCCAGTCAGCTTCTCATCGATTTTGTAGCCCAGCGTCGCGTCCAAAACCCGCCGGTGCCGATCGCGGAGAAACGCATCCTCGTGGATAAAGCGAGGAAATATTTTCTCGTTCAGCCCTAGCAAGAACAGAGCACGGAACGGCAGGCCGCGCGCGGCCATGGCATCCAGCACCTGTACGCCGGGATGAGGAGATGCCTCGACCGGCATGCGTGCCTGCTCCATCGCCTGCGCGAAGGTACGTACCCACTCCGCCCAGCTTACGGTATCGTCGAGGCGCTCCAGTTGACGGAGCTGCGAGAACACGCTGCGAATTGAAGACCCCAGCGCAGCCAGCCGATCAGGGTTGTCTTCCTCCTCGCTCCCGTCAGGGACCAGGCCGGGGATCGCCAGATGTTCGGCGGCCAGCGCGAGAAAAGCCTCCGTCAGGTCAGCCATGCTCCCCTGCGCCGGCAACGCTCGGCAGTCCAGGATCAACCGCGAGACCAGACGCCAGAGCACTCGCAGTTGTGCTGTCTCGACCTGTACCCGCCCCACCCCTTCGATCCGTTCATCGTCCGGCTGTCTCCCGACCCCAACCCACGTCTCAACCTGCGCGGCCGATGCCAGTCTCCGCCATTCCGCTTCGCCCCTGGTAATGCCGAGCGCGCTCACGGCGAGTTGCCAAAGATCTGGCCGCGGTTCGATGCCCACCGTCTCATGCCGCTCCACGCGATAGAACGGAGACGTCAGCACATCCAGTACCGGCGTGCGGTAGAAGCCCGTGATCGGCAGCCTGGCCAGTTGCAGCAGCACCTTGGCGGCCGGTTCCTGCAGGATGTGCGAGGCTGCCGTTGAGTAAAAAGGGATCCGGTGCTGGTCGAAGGTTCGACGCAGCACGGCATGATACGGTTCAAGGGTCCGGGCGACAACCCCGATCTCATCAAAGCGATAGTTATTGGTCTCCACCAGCGTCAGGATCTCCTTGCAGACCAGCGTCAACTCGTCGTCAGGCCCGACGGCGTTCATGATCCACACCTGAGCCTGCTCGCGCGGTTGCCGCGTCGCGGCGGGATCACTCGACGATGGGTGGATCACTGCCTCGGATAAGGGTGTCAGGGGATGTACATGGCGTTCGAAAAATCGGCGCGCGAACTCGAACGCCGGACCCTCGTCGAGCGGAAAGTACAGCGTGACCGGCGCGCAGGCCGCGACCGACTCGAAGAGCGAGAGCTGGACCTGGGTCAGATCATAGAATCCGTAGTAGCAGATCCTTCCGATGCGGGACAAAAACGGGGAGGAGCCTGTCCAGGGAATCACGTCAGAGGCCAGGTCGTCCCCTGACCCGACGTTGAGCGCTCGGCCGGCTTCTCGCGCAGCCGCATAGAGCGTGAACAGGGCCTGGAGCTTGGGCATCTCCTCCGGCTCAAACAGACCCTCGCCGATGCCGCGCAACGCAACCACCGGATCCATAGTGGCATCCTTCAAATCCCGAAGGGTTGCCCATAACGCAGGCCACGCGCCAGGGGAAAGATTAGAGAGCTCAAGCCCGGCTAGGCCCGGCAGGCCGCGGCGGGCGATGCGGCTCAGGAGCTGCTCGAAAAAGAGATCCTGCACCAGCTCAAGGCGCAGGTGGCCATCATCCGCGCGGCGCAGTGCAGACTGTTCGCGATAAAGATGTAACGCGAGCTGGTGAAACGTGAGGATATGCACATCGAGCAACGCGAGCTGCTGCTCGGCGCACAGGAGCCACTTCAGGCGGCGTTGGAGAGAGCCGGAGGGAACAACAATGGCAAGGGGCGCGAACGCATCGGCGGTCTTGAGCTGCCGGATCTCCTCAACCAGGGCGAGTTCGAGATCAGGATGGAAGGGACCGGTGACGATGCGCAACATGATTCGCGCAGGCGCTGGGCGATGGGCTAGAGGCTATAGGTCAAAAGGAAAGGCTGCCTTCTCTGTCATGAAGCCCAAAACCTCTCGCCTATTGCCTAAAGCCTGGCTTCCTAGCCGGTTTCCGGTCCCATGAGCTCGCCGTTGCAGTCCTGGCAAGCCCAGTCCCCGTCCACGAAGGACATAGGGTCGCCGCACTGCGGACAGTCCGGCGGAGGGCCCTTGTCAACTATGGGCAATGGAGGGAGTTCGAACATCAGGTCATCGTCATCGTAGTCCATCAAGACCCTCTCATCTGCGTTGCCTACGTCGGTCTAATCCTCGTCGCCAGCGCCTTTTCGGCGCTCTGGCGACTGGGGACTCCGATAAAGGTGAGCCGCCCGTCGATGATCGTCGCGGGCACCGCTCGAATCGCA
>JAIBHM010000149.1 GCA_020028535.1 Armatimonadota bacterium
ACCCGGATCCGGTGTGACCTGTACCGCGGCATTCGCGTTCACGTTCACCTGAGGGCCGGCCCTGATTTCGGCGATGCGCAGAGCCGCCTCGGCGCTGCGCATGTCGGCGTCGGCGCGCAGCACCTCAGGCCTCTGCCTCGTCGCCTCAGCGACGGCATCGGCCGCGGCGACCGCGGGCACGACCGGAGGCGTGGGATCGACCACCGACACCGGCTGGGCCAACGACAACGCCATCGCCCCGCGAAGCGAGACCAGAGTGGTTTCCACCTGGCCCCGTGCCGTCACGAGGTCAGCCTCAGCACGGGCGGCGGCGGCGCGTGCTCGGATCACGTCCGCCTGCGCCGCTGTCCCGGCGCGGAAGAACGCCTCAGCCTGGCGCACCTGCGCTTGCGCGGACTGCACGGCTGCTTCACGCACTTCAACTGTCCGCTGCGCCTGCAGCACCTCAAAGTATGCCTCGGCCGCGGTCAGAGCAATATCCTGGCGGACGGCCGCGAGACCGGCCTGCGCAGCGTCCAAGGCCGCCTGGGCCTGCACGATCTGCTGGCGGGAGACTCCTCCATCATAGAGCGGCATCGTGGCGCCTATCGCGACGTCATGGGACGTCCCCACAGTGCTCGTCGGCGTCCCGGTGGCCCCAAGGGTTCCGACTGATGCGTTGGCACCCACGCTCACCTGCACGCCTGGGCCCGCGCGCGCCTGCACCAGTCGGGCCTGCGCGGCATCGAGCGCGCGCGCCGCCGCGACGACCGACGGATGGCGCTCGACCGCCGAGGCCATGGCGCTCTCGAGCGTAATCGCCTGGGGTTGCTGCCCCAGAGCGGGAACCGGCGCTGCCACGAGTAAGGCGAGCACTAGGAAGAACGTTCGCATTCGTCCTCCAAAAAAAGGCGGGACACAGGGACAACCCCTCCCCGTTATCCCGCGTCGATTTAACGTCCGCTGCCGTCCTGAGGTTTACTTCTCTTTGTCGTCGTTCCGCGTCTCGTCGCTTCGGGCGTCGGTGGTCCTTGGAAGGGGCATGAACCGTCGCAGCCGCTCGCCCAGATGCGCCAGGCGCCGGCTGGCGAGCGCGTTGACCGAGCCCTCTGGATACACGCCGTCCCCGTCGGCAGCGCCGGCCGGCAGGCCCGTCAGCACTTCGATCCCCTCGTCGATGCTGCGCACCGCCCAGATGTGGAACTTGTTCTGCCGCACTGCTTCGATTACGTCCTCCCGCAGCATCAGGTTCGGCAAATTCTGTGCGGGGATCATCACGCCCTGTGACCCCGTGAGGCCAATCACCTTGCAGACTTGATAGAAGCCTTCGATCTTCTCGTTGACGCCGCCGATGGGCTGGACCTCGCCCTTCTGGTTCACCGAACCGGTCACTGCGATGCCCTGGTCGATCGGAACGCCGGCCAGCTCCGACACCAGCGCATACAGTTCCGTGGAGCTGGCGCTGTCCCCATCGACCTCCGAGTACGTCTGTTCGAACGTCAACGAAGCGTTCAGGCTGAGCGGGCGCTCCTGCGCGTACCTGCCGCCCATGTAGGCGGCCAAGATCGCCACCCCCTTGCTGTGCACCCGGCCGGAGAGGTCGGTCTCACGCTCGATGTTCACGACGCCGCGGCTGCCGACATACGTCCGCGCCGTGATGCGGCTCGGGTGGCCGAACGCATAGTCGCCCAACGCCAGCACCGAGAGCCCATTCACCTGTCCCGGTTTGGTGCCGGACACATCCATCAGGAGTTGGCCGCGGGCGATGAGCTCGCGCAGCTTTTCCTCGACGCGGTTCGAGCGATAGATCTTTTCCTGGATCGCCGTCACGACGTCAGCCCCCGTGACGACGTCCCGGCCGGCCCGGTGCGCCCACGCGTCCGCCTCGAAGACGATCTCCACGACCTCGTTGAACCGCGTGCTGAGACGGTCCTGGCGCTCGGCCAGGCGCGCGGCATGCTCGAGGATGCGCGCCACGGCGCCCCGGTCGAACGCGCGCAGATGATGTTTGGTGCAGATGGCCGCCACGGCCGAGGCGTACCCCGCCATCGTCTCGTCCGTCCGGTCCACCTCGATGTCGAAGTCGGCTTTCATCTTGAACAGCTTGCGGAAGTCATCGTCGAGTGTGTACAGGAGCTGGAAGATCATTGGCGTGCCGATCAGGATGACCTTCAGATTGAGCGGGATCGGCTCGGGACGCAGCGTCGCGGTCGGGACCACACCGAGTTGCTCCCCGATGTTCTCGATGCGCGCCTCGCCGCTCTTCAGCGCCCGTTTGAGACCCTCCCAGGTAAAGGGATTCATCAACAGGTCTTTCACCTGAAGGATAAGGAACCCGCCGTTGGCGTGCTGCAGCGCGCCCACCTTGATCATCGTGAAGTCGGTGACCAGGGTGCCGAACTCGCCGCGATACTCGACCTTGCCCAGCAGGTTGTAGTAGGTAGGGTTGGGCTCCTCGACCGCGGGGGCGCCGCGCAGCTGCCCGTTGTCCACCACCAGGTTCACCTCGTAGCGGCGGCGGTCCGGGCGGCGCGCCAGCATCGGGAATGGGAATGGCGGCGCGGGCTCTTCGGCTTCCTTGAAGTCGTCGCGGCGCTCCACGATGTCGGCCAGCAGCTGATCCAACCATTCCACGATCTTGAGGTTGCCGCCGTAGCGTTCTTTCATCCGCGCGATAGGGTCGCTTGCGGTGGAGCGCACCGCCTGCTGCTCGAGGTCGCGCACCGCGTCGCGCGCCTCGCGCTCCAGGGCGCGCACTTTGCGCAGCGTTTCGCTCACGCCTTCCTGCAGCTCGCGGCCCCGGCGCTGGATGTCTTCACGCTGCGCGTCGGACATCGTCGCAAATACGTCCGGGGTGATCGGCTCCCCGGACGGGCCGATGGGGACCGTCGCGATTCCTGCGGGGGTGCGCTGCACCAGGAAGCCCAGTCCCCGTGCCTGCTGCTCCAATTCCTGCCAGAACTCGTTGATACGCGTCTCAAATGACTGTAGCGTCTGCGTGCGCCGGCTCTCGAATTGCTCGCTGGCAAACAGCTTGCGGATACTGTCTTTGAGGTCTTCGATCAGCCGCTCGGTGTCTTTGCGGAACTGCGCCCCTTGACCCGGCGACAGACTGACGGCGATCGGCTGATCGGGCTGCGGGAAATTGTACAGGTAGCACCAGTCCGGCGGAACTGGACGCGTGGCGGCCACGCCCTGGACTTTCTTGGTCGCATACGTGGTCCGTCCGGTGCCGACCGGGCCGGCGATGTATATGTTGTAGCCGGGCTGCTCGATCGTGAGACCGAGGTCGAGGGCGCGGACCGCGCGGTCCTGGCCGATGATCACCTCGTCCGCCTTCAGTTCCGCGGTGGTGCGAAACGGCAGGGTGTTGGGATCGCAGATCCAGCGAAGTTGTTCCGGCCGCACGCGATGACGCATGCGCAGGTCGAGTTCCGGGGGCACGTCTAGACCCTTCTGACCCTCAAATGGGATTTCCTATTGGAACGTCAGGCGAGGCCCAATCGCTTCCAGCGTGGGCTTCACTGGGGCCGGGAGTCTCATGCGGTTCTCGATCACAGCCGGATCCTTGAGGCCGTGGCCCGTGAGGATGCAGACGACTTCGGTGGGCGCGCGGCCCTCTCGTTCGAGCTTGAGGACGCCCGCCACCGACGCGGCCGAAGCCGGCTCTACAAAGATGCCCTCGCGTCCAAGCAACGTCTGCGCGGCCAGGATCTCCTCATCCGTGACACTGAGGAATTCACCTCCGGACTCCTCGATCGCGCGCACCGCGCCCTCCCAGCTCGCGGGGCGTCCGATCCGGATCGCCGAGGCGATTGTCTGGGGATCCTCGACCGGGCGTCCCTGCACCAGCGGCGATGCGCCCTCGGCCTGCACGCCGATGAGTCGCGGACGCGCCGCGATGCGGCGCGCCGCATGGTATTCCGTGAATCCCTTCCAGTACGCGGTGATGTTCCCGGCGTTGCCCACCGGAATCGCGACGGCCTCGGGGGCCCGGCCGAGCACGTCGCAAATCTCAAAGGCCGCAGTCTTCTGGCCTGCGAGCCGGTGCGGGTTCACGGAGTTGACAAGCGCGAGCTTGAAGCGCTCGGCCGCCTTCCGTGCGAGGTCGAGCGCGGCGTCGAATCCGGCTTCTACCGGAATGATCACGGCCGCGTGCGCGGCGCCCTGCACGAGCTTGCCGAGGGCCACGCCGCCGGCGGGGATGATCACCGCGCACGGAATCCCCGCGCGCGCCGCATAGGCCGAGGCCGAGGCCGCGGTGTTTCCGGTCGATGCGCAGATCACACCGCGTGCCCCGGCCTCAACGGCCTTGCTGACCGCGACCGTCATGCCGCGGTCCTTGAACGAGCCGGTGGGGTTCCCAGCTTCGCACTTCAGCCAGACCTGCCTTCGGCCCGGAGCGGCAAAACGCGCCGTGATCAGCGGCGTGCCGCCTTCCAGCAGCGTGACCACCGGGGTGCGCACCGTGACGGGAAGGTGCGCCCGGTATTCTTCAATGACGCCGCGCCACACGAATGGCGAGGTCTGTTACCAGACGGCGAGGACGCGCGTCGGGCCCCCCGATCCGTCTTGCACCCGTGGCGCGCCGACGAACAGCGTGGCCCCCTTGGGCGGAATCCGGGCGATGTTTGCCACGTTCTCCAAGCCCCACCGGTTCGCGCTGAGGATCGTGACATGGGTCTTGAAATCCGCGCTCGCGCCGTAATCCAGGCTGAGCGTGTCGACGCCGATCCCGAGAATGTCGCGGTCTTTCACCAGCATCTCCGCGGCCTCCGGATGGAATCC
>JAIBHM010000150.1 GCA_020028535.1 Armatimonadota bacterium
AACGGACGGCACATCGGCTTCAGCGGCATCCACCGGATCAACTGGCGGCTGCGGCTCGGGGGTACGGGAACCGTCATCGGAGAGAAGGCAGAGTGGCGGAAGGGGTACGGCAGCGACGCCATGCGCGTCCGTACGAAGTTTGCCTTCGAGACTCTGAACCTGCACCGGTTGGAGTCTGAAGCCCGGATCGACAACATCGGAAGCCAGCGCGCCCTGGAGAAGGCGGGCTACCGCCGCGAAGGGATCGCGCGGAAGAAGCTCTACTGGGGCGGGCGCTGGTACGACACGGTCCTCTACGCGATCCTCGACGAGGATTACTTCGCCCGGACGCGTTGACGTGTCCAGCCACTTCAGCACCATCGGTTTCCCGGTCCGCAACATGGAGGAGTATTGGGCGCTGGCGAAGCGCGCCGCGGAGGCCGGCGTGCGCAACCCCGCCGCCGACGGGAGCGCCCTCGTGCGGTGGGCTGTGGACTCGGGACCGGAGATCTGGACGCATGTCAATCGCGCCGGCGATGTTGTCGGCGCGATTCCGTTCTTTTCTACCGGCCATACATACCGGCTTGCCGTGACGGGCACGGGAGACGACCCGGATGAGGAGATGGAGGGCTGGATCGATGGGTGGCTCGAGCCCTCCGAAGATGAGGAGCCGTACTCGGGCGCCTTTCCACTCCGTACCAGTCTGGTGAACTATGCGCTGGCACGGAGCTGGCTCGGGGTCTTCCCCTCGGTCCACCGGCTGGAACTGGTTGCCCTTGCCCACGAAGCGGATCTGTTCAACGACGACGCAGCCTACGCGAGCGCGCCCGGAGAGGTCTACCGTGTTCCGATTGGGTCCTTCGTGTCGTCGGCACACTTCGCCGCGGACGATGAAGAGCAGGCGTTCAGCGAAGCGACGGCCCTGCTCACGGGACGGATTGTCTCCGCGCGCCTGCTCACAAACCCCGCGACCTCAGCACCCTTCTGGTGGGTGCAGGTGACGGTTGGGGGTGTGACCCTGCACACGTTTGCCGACCGTGAGACGCTGGGGGGGGAACCTCTGGAGGGTCAAATCCTCGGCGGGAGTTTCTGGCTGCTGGGCCGTCTGCTCTAGCCGTACCGGCATCCTAGCCAAACATCGCGCGCTGATCGGCCCGCTCGTACTCGTACAACTCGCGCTCGTTGAACCACAGCGGGATCTCCAGCGCCGCTTCCTCGACCGATCCCGAGGCATGAATGAGATTCCGCACCGGACGCTTCATCAGGTTCGCGACCGTCGGCGAGTCGATTGAGAAATCCCCTCGAATCGTGCCGGGCGCGGCCCGGTAGGGCAGCGTGTCGCCGACGAGCTTGCGGACCGCGGTGATTGCGTGGATCCCCTCCAGCACAAACGCGGCGACAGGTCCGGAGGACACGTAGTCGATCAGCCACCCACGCACCTGGCGCCCGATCTCGAGCGGATCATCCGTGCCGGTCTCGCGCTTCACGTCCATGCCGTAGGTGGCAAACGCGTCCTTCGTCTTGCCCCCGAGGGTTCGCAAGAAACCCTCATCGCTCGGATAGTGGCGTTCGAGCAGCTGACGGCCCGGCCGGACCATCTTCATGCCGATCACCTTCAGTCCGGCGCGCTCCAACCGCCTCAGCACCTCGCCGATCAGGGCGCGCTGCACGCCATCGGGCTTGAGGAAGACGAGCGTGCGTTCCTCGCGGATCTCCTTCATTCGCGCTTCCTCCACTCAGAACCCAACGGCGTATCCGTCCACGCGAGGATCGGACGCGCCGGTGTAGACGTCGCCCTCGACCGTGATCGCCTGCATGCCCCCCGTCGTCTGCCACAAGTGAAGCCGCCGGATTTCGTGGCCCATCCCCTCGAGCTCCACAAGCGCCGCTTCCGGGAATCCGGGCTCCACCCGCAGCTCGAACGGCGCGGGCAGGCTCGCCGGATCCGTGGTGGGGAAGCTCATCCAGCGTGGCAGCTCGACGGCCTCCTGCGGGCCAAATCCGCTGTCCACGATGCCGCTGAACGCCTGAAGGTCCCACTGGGGCTGCCCGTCCCCGCCCGGCGTTCCCCAGGCAAGCCACGGTACGCCGTCTCTGGTCGCCAGGAACGGCATCAGGGTGTGCATCGTCCGCTTGCCCGGCGCAACGCAGTTGGGATGGCCCTCCTCGAGGGTGAACCCGCGCCCGGCGCGGTTGTTGAGCATGATGCCGGTGCCCGCGACGACCTCACCGCAGCCAAACTTTTCGGAGAGGCTTGTGATGAAGGAGACGACGTTACCTTCGCGATCGGCGATGCAAAAGTAGGTTGTATCTCCGACGGCTTCGGGCAGGGCGCCGGCCAGACCGCTGGTCTGCGCGCGGCGGGGATCGATGGAAGCCCGGCGTCGCGCAGCGTAATCCTTGGACAGGAGAACATCCAGAGGAATATCGACCACCCGCGGATCGCCCAGGTAGGCATTGCGGTCGGCGACGGCGAGTTTCTTGGCCTCGACCATCAGATGGGTAGCGCGGGCCGTTCCCCACCGCAGCTCTTCAGGTGAGAAGCCTTCAAGAATCTTCAGCATCTCCAGGAGGATGATCCCCTGGGAAGGCGGCGCGGTCGTGTGCACGGCGATGCCGCGGTACGTCGTGCGGATGGGCTCGTGGATGTCGGAGCTGTGGTCCGCGAACTCGCGCTCCGTGAGCAGCCCATCGTGCTCGCGACAGTAGCGCACGAGGCGGCGGGCCAGTTCCCCTCGGTAGAACTCCTCGCGCCCGCCCTCGGCGATCGCGCGGAGGCTGCGCGCGAGATCGGGATTCGCCAGCAAGGCGCCCGCCGGGGGCGCCTTTCCATCCGGAAGATAGATACGGGCTGAGGAAGGAAAGCGTGCGAGCACCTCCTGCGATTCCCTGATCCACGACGCGACTCGTCGGGCGACAGGAAATCCATTCCCGGCATACTCGATCGCGGGCTCGAGCAGCTGTTTCAGTGTGAAGGCACGCGACCCCCAGCGCTCCAGCGCCTCCTCCATCGCGTCGACCGCTCCCGGAACGGAAACCGAGAGCATCCCGCGCAGCGGCATCTTCTTGTGGCCCCGCGAAGTGAACCACTCCCGCGTGGCGGCATGAGGAGCGACGCCGCTGCCGTTGAGAGCGTGCAGACTGCGGTCGCGCGCGCGCCACAACACGACGAATGTGTCGCCGCCCAGGCCGGACATCATGGGCTGCACCACACCGAGCACCCCCGCGACGGCCACGGCGGCGTCAACCGCATTCCCGCCCTGCATCAGGACGTGCAGCCCCGCCGCTGAAGCCAGCGGGTGCCCCGAGGCCACGATGCCCTTGCGCGAAAACACCGGCGCGCGGCCGGTGCGAATGGCGTCCGTCATCTCAGGCCTTCTCTTCTCTCCGGCAGCCCCACTTCCCCCCAAAGGATTGCCGTGCACGCATGTGAATTCTATGAGTCGTGATTGCCCGCCGTGTGCTCCTCCCTGTGCTCCTGGCTGTTCTCATTGTCTTCCCGACCGCTCCCGCCGCGGCCCAGACGGTGGTGGCCACCGGCGTCTCCGAAGACGCGACCGATGCCGCGAGCGAAGCGAAGATCGCCCGCGATCCGCGCGGCGCGGTGCATCTCACGTTCGTCAAGCCGGCCGGCGGTTTCGACCAGATCCACGTCGCGACATCGATGGATGGCGGCCGCACCTGGCGCACACGCCAGGTGACCAGCCTCCCTGTGCAGTCTCGCTATCCAACGCTCGCCGCCGGTCCCGATTCGAGCCTGCATCTGGCGTGGACGACGTACGAACCGATCGGGCATATCTACTACTCACGTTTTGATGGGAATCGCTGGAGCGTCCCCTTGAAGATCTCGCCCGGCAACGCGTACGCGGGGGTTCCGGCGATCGCCGTGGATCCGCGCGGCGATCCACACATTGTCTGGTACGGCATCCGCGACCAGGCGCCGCAGGTGACCACGCGCCATGGCTCCATTTACGAAATCCTCTACAGCGGCCTCACCGGGAACCAATGGAGCCCGCCGGTCGTGATCTCCCCCGGAATCCCTGACTCCATCAACCCCTCCCTCGCCGCGGACGGCTCGGGAGTACTTCACAGCGCCTGGTACCAGTTCGACATCGAAGCCTATCAGGTGCAGTATGCGCGGAAGCTGCGCGAGTGGGAACCGCCCCGGCAGGTCAGTAGCGGCCGGGCCGATGCCTTCGGCGTGGCGCTCGCCGTACGCAGGGACGGCACCGCGTACGCGGTGTGGGAGCGCCGCGGCGCGCCTGACATCCGCATTTACTTTGCCGAGCGCCGGGATCAGTGGAGCGAGCCGCAGCCGGTCTCGCCCGAAGGGCGTCCCGCGTTCCATCCGTCCGTGGCTGTGGACGACCGTGGCCGTGTGTACGTGGTGTGGGAGAGTGACGGGCAACTCTATCTGCGCCGGCGCGTACGCCAGTGGCTGGGCCCCGAACGCATCGCATCCGACGGCAAGAACACGCTGCCCATCGTGGCGGCTCACGGGGAGATTGTGGATGTGATGTGGACCCAGGAAGTCGGCGGAGGGCGGCGCATCCAGTTTGCCACCATCGGCGGTTCGGGCGAGCGTCCCGCGGCACGCGGAGGATCCGCCCTCGCGACCGTCGTCGTCGCCGCGCTTGCACTCCTGCTGGTGTGGCAATGGAGGCGCCGCACGCGTGTTACGGGATCGTGACCGTCTCGTGAAGCGCGATCCGTAGCGTCAGAACCGAGGGTGCCGCGCCGGAACCCCCCACCCGGACGGACCGCCCTTCCACCCCCACCGATT
>JAIBHM010000151.1 GCA_020028535.1 Armatimonadota bacterium
ATGATGCTTCGGCGCCCGCGGGGACGCTCTCATGGGGAACGTTGGGGAGCAGCAAGAGGGTTCTCGTCAGCGCCTCCTCCGCTGTCTTCAAATCCGGCTCCAGAGTCTTCACCCTGCCCGCGACCTCACGCATCTCCGCGATGCGCCTGGTCTTGGCTTCGCCCGCCAGCTTCGGGATCTCCGCGGACACCCGGTTCTGCTCGGCCCGAAGGCGCTCGACTTCCTGCACCAGGTCGCGACGGCGACGGTCGGCCTCCAGGACCCGATCGACAAGAGCGGGGTCAGCGCCTCGTTTGCGCAGGCCGGCCCGCACCAGGTCTGGGTTATCGCGAATGAACTTGAGGTCGAGCATCTCGAGCGATTCTTTCTATTCGTGCTGCTCGGAACAGCTTTCCTTGTTTGGCGTCCCTAGACGTCGAAGATCACTTTCGCGTGCCACCCGTCGTCCTGGCTGATCTCGAGCAGATGATACGTCGCCGCCTTCACGTCAAGCCGGAACTGGTGGCGCTGGGGATCGACCGGTTCGCCAAGGACCTCGGCCTCCAGACGGGTATCCGTGAGCTCCACGATGCGAAACTCCCGCGGGATAAACCCATCGCCGTTCAACAGGACGAGCAACTGGTTCAGCCATGCTACGAGCAGCGCGTCTCGATCCTCCGCTTCCGCCACGACTCGCCGCGACTCTCTGGGACGGACGAGGGCGGGCTGGATCATAAAGGACATCATCCCGGCTGCGGCGTTGGCAAAGACTTCGGGCAGCGTTGCGCCTCGCGCGATGATGCCAACGTCCGCGGTGTGCTCAGTCACCTCGAACGGGGAATGCTCAGCGTGGGACGCGGTATCCTTGGGCGGGGCGGGCGACGGTTCCGATCTCGCCTGCGGCCGGCGTACAGCCGCCGAAGCCTGATCCATGAGATCGAGAATGCGCTGCGTGAAACCCTCGAGGGTCTTGCCGGCCTCGGTGAGGTGGATTCGCTTGCCGCGCTGCTCGAACAGGTCAACCCCGAGCGAGCGCTCGAGGTCGCCGACCTGGATGCTGACCGAGGGCTGGCTGATGCCGAGCTCCTCCGCGGCCCGGGAGAAGTTCCCCAGGCGGGCCACCGTGTGAAAGATGCGCAGCTGGTGAAGCGTCACCGTGTTAGACCCTTTCGGTTCAAAGATGGCGCGCCCCCTCCCGTGATCGCGGAAGGCCGGCTGGCAGTACGGCGTAGTACTTATCTGACAGAATTCTTGTAG
This sequence comes from Armatimonadota bacterium, assembly GCA_020028535.1. Taxonomy (GTDB): domain Bacteria; phylum Sysuimicrobiota; class Sysuimicrobiia; order Sysuimicrobiales; family Kaftiobacteriaceae; genus Kaftiobacterium. The sequence goes on from JAIBHM010000151.1 coordinate 1,237, forward strand.
GAGTTTGCCATGGGCCAGCGGGAACGCTCAGCCAACAGTCCCATTTCAATGGGAGCACTTCGGTCCGCATTGAAAAGCCAGTATCACGCCTCCCTTGCGATGCTGCGGGCAGCCATTCGGCGCTGTCCTGACAATCTGTGGACCAGCAGCGGCGATCATGCCAATCCATTCTGGCGGATCGCCTACCACACGCTCTACTACACACATCTATATCTCCAGTCGAGTAACTGGACCTTTCGTCCTTGGGAACACCACCAGCGGGGAATCCAGCGCATGAACACACCCCTGAAGACGAGGCGACCGTACACTCAGGCGGAGGTGCTGGCCTACTGGAGCATCTGCAGGTCGATGGTTGACGATGCCGTAGACGCGCTCGACCTGAACGATCCACAGAGCGGGTTCAGTTGGTACAAGGTTCCCAGGATGGAGCATCAGATCATCAACATTCGCCACATTCAGTATCACCAGGCGCAGCTCGCCGATCGTCTCCGGGTGGCAACCGGCGCCGGTGTCGGTTGGGCGGATGCGCGCCGGAGGACACATGCGCGCGCGACCGGCCAGCGACATCGGCGGAAGTCACTAGAAAGGGGGTGAGGTCATGACTGAGCGCGAACGCATCCGGCTCACCGCGATGGTCGCCTGCGCGGGGTGAGCATCCAAACTTAGTCCAGAGGACCTGGCGCAGGTCCTGCGCCAGCTGCCGGTCCCAACCGACCCGAACCTCCTGGTAGGGACGAGCACCGTGGACGATGCGGCGGTGTACCGCCTCGGGGACGATCTCGCAATCGTCCAGACGGTGGACGTCTTTACGCCGGTGGTCGATGATCCATACCATTACGGCGCGATTTCGGCGGCCAACGCACTGTCCGATGTCTACGCCATGGGTGGACGGCCGATCCTCGCCCTGAACATCGTCGGGTTCCCACGCGGGAAGCTGCCACTGACGGTGCTGGAAGACATCCTGCGCGGTGGATCGGACAAGACCAGGGAGGCCGGAGTCCTCATTGCGGGCGGCCATAGTATCGACGACCCGGAGCCGAAGTACGGGTTGGCCGTCACGGGCCTCGTGCACCCTGATCGCGTGGTGCGCAACGTGGGCGCGCGGCCGGGCGATCAACTCGTGCTGACCAAGCCGCTCGGAATCGGGATCATCACCACGGGCATCAAGCAGGAGAAGACGTCGGCCGCGGGCGCCAATGAGGCCATCCGGATCATGGAGCGGCTGAACCGGGACGCCGCGGACGCCATGGTCGAGATCGGCGTCCACGCGGCAACCGACGTCACGGGCTTCGGCCTGCTCGGCCACCTCTACGAGATGACCTCAGGCAGCCGCGTACGCGCGCGCCTGCGCTACTCGCGAATCCCCGTTATTGATGAGGCTCGAACCCTGGTGCGGCAGGGGGCCGTGGCTGGTGGAACCACGCGGAACTACGAATACCTGACCTCGCGCGTCGATTTCGATGGACTGGACGAGCCGGACAGAATTATCCTCTGCGACGCGCAAACATCCGGGGGGTTGTTGATCGCGGTCTCTCCTGCCCGAGTGGACGCGCTGGAGTCAGCCCTCACCCGGCGGGGGGTCATCGCGGCACGTATCGGCGAGATCAGCGGCGACGGCGACGGCCGGATCACGATCGAGGCCTAGTGCGCACATAGTGAAAGAGGTGCTGCTGAGCGTAGCCAGCGTCTTCTCCAAACCGGTCGCTTGCGAACCGCCTGATCTGCCCGTTGGAGACAGCGCGTCCGCGGAAATACCACCGCTCGACCGCGCGCTTCACCCAGACGTCCACCGGAAAGGCCTCGCGCTTCCCGTACGCAAAGAGCAGCACGCAATCGGCCACCTTTTCCCCGACGCCGGGAAGTGTGAGCAAGAGCCGGCGCGCCTCCGGATAGGGCAGAAGCTGCGGGCGCTCGAGGTCGAACTTTCCGGATGCGACCAGCCGGGCGACCGCCGTGACGTATCGGGCTCGGTATCCCAGGGCGCATGCCCGCAGACCGCGCACGCTCGCGGACTCCAGCGCTTCGGGCAGGGGGAAACGGCTCCCTCGATCCACCCCCGGCTCGCCGAATCGCTCCATGAGTCTGCCCACGGAGAGTTCGATCTTTGGGATATTGTTAAAGGCCGAAACGATGAAGCTGATCAGGCACTCCCACGGGTCCTGATGGAGCAGCGCAATCCCGGTAGTGTACGGCAGCGCCCTGCGGAGGACACGGTCGCTGCGCAGGTGGTCTTCGACCCCGGCGAGATCCTCATCAAGGTTGAGGTAGTGCCGCAGGCTGCGCAACGCGGCTCGTTCCGTAATGCCCTCGACGACGATACCGTCCCCGACCTGCCGCAGATGGACGCGCCGGCCGGAGAAGATCCCATCGGCCATGCACCCGTCGACCCTCCACCCGAAGGCCTGCCCGCAACTCAGCGTGCGCACGAGATTGTACGGCGGCCTGACGGGAAGCGTCCTCATAGCCGTACCGGATCCCCCGCGTCCAGGATCAACTGCGACCAGGTCTCCATCCTCTCGTACAGTCCCCGCACTTCGTCCGAATCCGCAAGACGGCCGGTCAGTGTGTCCGATTCTCGTACGGCGATGTGCGGGGAGTCCACGTCTACGACGTGGACGAGTCCGAAGTGCACCCCCCCGACGGGATTCGTGTCGTCGTTGAGGACCCCGACCAGCCGCGGGCGCCACCGGGCATCGACGACGAGCTCCTCCTCCAACTCGCGCCGCAGCCCGGCCTCGAGGAGATCGACGTCCCCTTCGACGTCGCTCCGGTTGATGTGCCCGCCCACCCCGATGCTGTACTTGCCGTGAAGACGGGCTTCGCCGCCGGCCGCAGACCGTTGGAATACGAAGATTCGTCCGCCGTGGCGCACCATGAGGTAGGGGATGATCTGCTTGATCGAGGGATCCTGCTCCACGTCGCCCCGCCTTTTGAATACTCCATGCGCCCGCACCCGCTCCACATACTCTTGCGCGGGCCCTGGACGGAAGCCGTGGACGGCGTCGGGCATCAGCGCCGCCCTGGGAACGACGAGAATCTGTTCCGCGTCCTTAGAGGCCATCCGCGCTTCCCAGGCCATGCGGCACGTTCAACTCCTCGAAGAGCGCGATCTGCTCGGGCAGACCGATCACCGTCACTTCGTCGCCGCCGCGGAGGATCACGTCGGCACCGGGATTGACCACCTCGAAACCGTCCGCCCGGCGCACCGACAGCACGGAGACACCCGTTCGTTCCCGGATTCGTGACCTGCGCAGGGACATATCCACCCAGTGCCCGGAACCGATGCGGACGGACTTGGTGCGCAATGGATGGGGGGCGGGAGGCTGCAGAGACGAAATGGATTGCGTAAACTGGATGCCGCGCTGCTGTTCCATGTATGCCTTGATCTCCTCGTGAGGGATGCCCAGCTGCTCCAACCCGTGACGCAATAACGTGATCGCCGCCTCGAACTCCGGCTGGATGACCTCCGTCGCTCCCGCCTCGAGCATTTCTCCGCGCTGCAGCGCGTGCGTCGAGCGGGCCA
>JAIBHM010000152.1 GCA_020028535.1 Armatimonadota bacterium
ACCGAGTTCCGCTGGGACACCGCCCCTGCAAGAGGGGTTCTGTCCCGTCCTTATTTGACAGGGGAATCAGGGCTATCCGCGAACGGGTCGAAGGGTTCCGTTCCTTCCAGCAGGCGGCAGACGCGGAGCGGGCCCGGAGGTGTCGGATGATCCCCCGCCAGCAATCCGCGGGAATGTTCGGGATCCTCGCTGGGATCTCACTCGCTATCCTCTTTCTCCTATTTCTCACCAGTGGTGCCGAACCTGATACGTTCACCGACCCTGCGAAGGCGCTGCCCTACATTATGCAGAACGAGGGCCGCCTTCGCGCCATCGCGTTCTTTGCCGCCGTCACCGTGGCACTCTCCATCTTCTTCTTCGCGGGACTCGCGGGGAAACTGCGAGATAAGGCCCCGACGCGGGCCACCGGAGTGCTCTACTTTGGCATCCTCGGCGTTGCGGGCCACGGTCTCAGCGCGCTGATGTTCTGGCTGAGTGCGCCGGCACTTGTCGATTACGCGGCCAAAGATCGGGTGGCGGCGTCGCACGCGTGGGTGGCTATCAGCGCCCTGAACGCCGCGCTGGACGGATTCGGCAATCTCTTCGTCGGGCTATCCATCCTGCTCGCGGGATGGGCGATCGTGGGCACCGGGGGATTGAGCTCGACCCTCGGATGGTACGGTATGGTCGCGGGGGTGCTGACGCTCCTCACCGTGGCAGCGCCGGGTAACCAGTTGCTGTTTATCGGATCGTTGGTTCTGCCGGCCATCTGGCTGCTCTGGGCCGGAAACACGCTGCGCAGGGCCATGTAAAGCCCTCAACTCGGTCCGGACCGAGTTGACCCTGTGGGGAGGGGAACGCGCCGAGATGGAGAGAAGATTTCTTCCGCGCCTTTCCCACTCATGGAAACGTCGAGACTCGTCCGTGCCCTGAAAGAAGCGGTCAAAGGCGAAGTCCGCTTCGATCAGATTTCCCGCACGCTGTACAGCACCGACGCCAGCATCTACCAGATCATGCCGATCGGCGTGGTCATTCCGCGCGGGCCCGAAGACGTGGCCGCCACGCTGCGTATCGCCGCCGAGCAGGGCGTTCCGGTGCTGCCGCGGGGCGGCGGCACGAGCCTGGCGGGCCAGGCCATCGGCCGGGCCATTGTCATCGACTGCTCCAAGTACATGGACCGCATCCTGGAGCTGCATCCGGACGGCCGCTGGGTGCGCCTGCAGCCCGGCGTAGTGCAGGACGAGCTCAATCTCGCCGCCTCGCAGTACGGCCTGCGTCTCGGCCCGGATACCGCGACGAGCAATCGCGCGACGCTGGGCGGCATGATGGGCAACAACTCCTCGGGCGCACGCTCGATCGTCTACGGGAAGACCGCCGACCACGTCCAGGAATTGCGCATGCTGCTGATCGACGGCACGGAACTGAACCTCCGCCGGCCCACCCCCGGGGCGGCCCGGCCTCCCGTCCCAGAGGACGGGCGGGAGGGGGAGATCCACCGCACAGTGGCGCGCCTCGTGGAACAGCACCGCGACGAGATCGGGCGGCGGTTCCCGAAGATCCTGCGCCGGGTGAGCGGTTACAACCTCGACCTCGTGGCGCTGGATCCATCCGACCTGATCGGCCTGCTGATCGGCTCAGAAGGCACGCTGGGGGTGGTCGTCGAGGCGCGGCTCGGGTTGGTCAGCAAACCCGCGCACACCGTGCTCTCGGTCATCCATTTTGACGACCTCTTCGCCGCGTTTGAGGCGACGTCGTTGATCCTCAAGCACCGCCCATCCGCGGTGGAGCTGATCGACCGCATGGTGCTGGAGATGACCCGCGCGCAGCTGGAGTATGCGCGGCGCATGACGTTTGTTCAGGGTAATCCCGACGCGCTCTTGATCGTGGAGTTCTCTGGTGACGACGCTGGTGAACTGCGCGGACGTCTGCACAGCCTCGAGGCCGACCTCCGCGCGGCGGGCGCCGGCAATGCATTCGTGGAGGCGCTCACGCCGGCGGACCAGGACAACATCTGGCGCGTCCGCAAAGCGGGACAAGGACTGCTGCAGGGTATCAAGGGCGACGCCAAGCCGATCACCTTCGTGGAAGACACGGCAGTCTCGCCCGAGCGCCTTGCCCCGTACATGAGGCGGTTTCGCGCGACGCTCGACCGGCACGGGGTGCGCGCCGCGTTCTACGCCCACGCCAGCGTAGGCTGCATCCACGTCCGTCCCCTCATCAACCTCAAGGACCGGCAAGACATCGAGAAGATGAAGGTCATCGCCCGGGAGGTGGGCGATCTCGTCATCGAGTTCGGCGGCACGATGAGCGGGGAGCACGGCGACGGGCTCGTCCGCTCCTGGTTCATCGAGCGCTTCTTCGGTCCACAGATTTATGGGGCGTTCAAAGAGATCAAGCGGCTGTTCGACCCGCCCGGCCTGATGAATCCGGGCAAGATCGTCGACGCGCCGCCGATCGATGAGGCGCTGCGTTACGGCGCGGAGTACCGGACGCTGCCCATCACGACTTACTTCGACTGGTCCAAGGACGGCGGATTCGCCCAGGCCGTGGAGCTGTGCAGCGGGGTGGGGGCGTGCCGCAAGAAAATCGACGGCACGATGTGTCCGTCGTACATGGTGACGCGCGAAGAGGAACACAGCACGCGCGGCCGCGCGAATCTGCTGCGCGCCGTCCTCTCGGGAGCGCTGCCGCCCTCAGAGCTCACCGGCCGCCGGCTGTACGACGCGTTGGATCTGTGTCTCGAGTGCAAGAGCTGCAAGGCCGAGTGTCCCGCGAACGTGGACATGGCCAAGCTGAAGTACGAGTTCCTGGCCCACTATTACGAGGCCAACCGGCTCCCGCTGCGGGCCTGGGCATTCGGGAATTTCCGCACGGTGGCCAGGTGGGGAAGCGCAGCTGCGCCGCTCTCGTCGTGGCTGACTCGGAGGACGCCGGTGCGCTGGGCCATGGATGTGCTGGGGGGCGTCGATCGCCGCCGGCCGCTGCCGCCGTTTGCGCGACGCACCTTCTTCCACTGGTGGGCGCACCGTGAGCGCGGCGGCAACGGCACGAGGGCCCCGGGTCATCCGCCCGCGCCGAGAGGGCCCGTGGCACTGTTCGCAGACACCTTCATGATCTACAACTATCCGGAGATCGGACAGGCGGCGGTGGAACTGCTCGAGGCGCTTGGCTACGAAGTGACGGTCGCCGAGGCCGGGTGTTGCGGCCGCACGATGATCAGCAAAGGGCTGCTCAAGCAGGCCGTGCACATGGCGCGCCGGAACGTCGAGTTGCTTCTCCCGCTTGCGTCCAAAGGTGTGCCGGTGGTCGGTGTGGAGCCCAGCTGCATCCTCACGTTCCGCGACGAAGTGCCAGATCTCATCCCCACCGATGACGCCCGGATGCTGGCCCGCCATACAAAGCTGATCGACGAGTTCCTCGCCGCCGAGCACCGGCGCAGCCCGCTTCCGGTCTCTGGAATTGGACGGGGCCGCAGGGTATTGCTGCATGGCCACTGTCACCAGAAGACTCTCGCAGGGACCGGGACCGTGCGGGAGGTCTTGGGAGCGGCCGGGTATGCCGTCCAGGAAGTCGATTCGGGATGCTGCGGGATGGCCGGGTCGTTTGGATTTGAACGAGAGCATTACCAGGTGTCCATGGCCGTGGGTGAGCGCCGGCTGCTCCCCGCGGTTCGCACGCTGCCTGCGGATGCCGCGATCGTGGCGATGGGCGTCTCCTGCCGGCAGCAGATCGCGCACGGCACCGGCCGGCGCGCGCTGCATCTGGTCGAGCTGCTCAACGAAGCGTTGAAACCACGGGACACGCCGGGACGGTAAGAACTCCCCACACGATGGACTCGTCGACCACGCGAGAGACCACGGCAGAAGAGCGCCAACGGCCCCTGGGGACGATTCCCCGAAGCGGCGATCCCGGCTTCGACGGCAGAGCGCTGTGGGCCTCGACCTTCGCCCATTTCCTCAACGACTTCTACGTGTCGTTTCTCGCGCCGCTGCTGCCGCTGGTGGTTGCCAAGTTCGACCTCTCCCTGGCGCTGGCCGGACTGCTGGCCACCGTGCTCACGACCTCGGCCGCGATGTCTCAACCGCTGTTCGGCGCCCTCGCCGACCGCATGCAGTACCGGACATTCGTCATCCTTGGCCCCGCGCTCACGGTGGTCGCCATGGGTCTCATGGGACTCGCACCGACCTACGGGCTTCTGATTGTGCTGCTCCTCATCGCGGGGACCGGCACGGCCTCCTTCCACCCCCAGGGCGCATCGACGGCCGGAGAAGCCAGCGGTCGCCGCAAAGGAACCGGGCTCTCCGTGTTCGTCTCCGGAGGCGAGCTCGGCTACTCGCTTGGGCCCCTGCTCATTGCGCTCGCGGTCGCGGCATGGGGACTCGAGGCGACCTGGATGGTCGCGATACCCGGGGTCGTCGCCTGCGTGCTGCTATGGCGGGCAATTCCGCCGCGCCGTGAGGTTCCCGCCCGGCCCCACGGCAACACGCTGCGCAGCGATCTTCTCGCCGCAGTCGGGCCGCTGGCCCTGTTGTGGTTCATCGTGGTGCTGCGGAGCGTTCTCATCTCCGCCTACCAGACCTTCCTTCCGCTGCTGCTCAATGAGCGCGGCGGGTCCATCGTGGCGGGCGGGTTGGCCGTTTTCCTGTTTGGAGGGATCGGCACGATTGGCGGAGTGTCGGGGGGTACCTTATCGGACCGCTTCGGCCGGCGGAACGTGCTGGCGCTGTCGCTCGTCCTGGGCGCGCCGCTATTGTACGCGTTCGTC
>JAIBHM010000030.1 GCA_020028535.1 Armatimonadota bacterium
CAGCCGGTGACGCGGGCCGAAATCGAGGCCGTGCGCGGGGTGCGGTGTGAGCACGTCCTGGAACGACTCCTCGATCGCCATCTGATTCGGGATCTCGGCCGGAAACAGGCGTTGGGCAGGCCGATCCTCTACGGCACCACTGAAGGATTCCTTCGCCATTTCGGGCTGCGCGATCTGGACGCGCTTCCGCCGCTCCGTGGGAATGATCCGCGTTCGGCGTTCGGGACTCCGGCTTCGCAGGACGGGGAAGATACCCAAGTGTAGATGGTCCCCCGGGTTTGTATTGTCCTTGCCCTCTTTGCCACGCTGATTCGCCCGCCGGCTCTCGCAGAGGCGCGGTTCGTCGCACAGACGCCGGCCATCAGCGCAACGTCCGCGTTGCTCATGGACGCGCGAACCGGCCGCGTGCTCTACGCGCTCGCTCCAGATATCCGCCGCCCGCCGGCCAGCACGACCAAAATGCTGACCGCTCTTCTCGTTGCAGAGGCCTTGTCACCGGATACGCTAGTGCCAATCAGCAGACGAGCTGCAGTCGAACGCTCGGGCGCAGCAATCGGGCTCGAGGTTGGGGAGCGGTGGACCGCCGGTGAGCTGATGCGGGCAATGCTGATGCACTCTGCCAATGACGCGGCGGTTGCGCTGGCGGAGGCGGTTGCAGGGTCCGTCGAGGAGTTTGCGCAGCGAATGAACGCGAGGGCGCAGGCGCTCGGGGCCCGCAACTCGAACTTCGTCACGCCGCACGGCCGCCACAATCCCCAGCACTACAGTACGGCGCACGATCTCGCCCTGATCGGGCGGGAATCCCTGCGCGCACCCTGGATCGCGAAGATCGCCCGCAGCCAAACATGGAAACTTCATGGGAAACTTTATCGCGGTCGCCGGAGGACCCGGCTCGTGATCAACACCAACAGCCTGCTCTGGCGCTATCCCGGCGCGGATGGCATCAAGACCGGATGGATCCTCGAGTCGGGGCCGTGTCTGGTGGCCTCGGCGACACGCGGCGGGTGGCAGCTGATCGCTGTAGTGCTGAACACTCGCACGCAGGGCCAGTCCTTCCGCGATGCGGCTGCCCTCCTCGATTTCGGCTTTGGCGAGTTCACGCGCGTCCGCGCTGCGTCGCGTGGTGAGGTTGTGGGGACCATATCCATTCCGAACGCACGATGGCCGCTTGTCGTTGCGGCCGCCGAGGATGCGATGGTCGTCGCCCCCCGCAACGCCACGGTCTCGCGCAGCATTCAGCTGACCAAATCCAGAGCGCCTATTGCGCGAGGAGAAGCGGTCGGTGCGCTCGTCCTGACGAGTGGAGGCGTCGAGGTCGGACGCGTGCCGGTGGTGGCGGCCGAGGCCATTCCCTCGCGCTGGCTGCTTGGGCGGGTGTGGCAGTGGTTGCGCGGTCTCGTCAACAGCGGCGAGTGAAACGCAGCAGCCGCCACGCAGACCCGCCGCTGATGCGGTCGATGCTGTTCGTGCCGGGCGATCAGGCCCGGATGATCGAGAAGGCCGGATCACTCCCCGCAGACGCCCTCATCCTCGATCTCGAAGACGGTGTGGCCGCGAAAGACAAACCTCACGCGCGGGTCACGGTGCGAAACGCCCTGACAGCCCGTGTTCTGGGGGATTGCTCAGTATGGCTGCGACCCAATGCGCTCATGACAGGCCTGCTTGAGGACGACCTGCTCGCCTGCGTGCTCCCTGGGTTGACCGGCATCGTGCTCCCCAAGACCCGCGTGGCCGCGGACGTGGCGCTGGTGGACGGTGTGCTTCGCGCCCTGGAACGCGCCAGGGCCCTTTCCACGCCGCTGCTGCTCGCGCTGTTGATCGAAACCCCGCAGGCAGTATTGAATGCGAATGAAATCCCACACGCCTCGGCTCGAACGGCGGCGCTGCTCTTCGGCGCGGACGACCTGGCCGCCGAAGCTGGATTGACGCGGACGGAACGCAACGAGGAAGTTCAGGCTGCCCGCGCACACATCGCGCTCGCCGCCCATGCGCGAGGCTGCCAGGCGATCGACCTCGTATACGCGAAAGTGCGCGACCTGGAGGGGCTGACCCGCGAATGCCGCGAAGGAAAGGCGCTGGGCTATACCGGCAAACAGGTGATCCACCCGGACCAGTTGGAACCGGTGCACGCCATCTTCTCACCTTCGCAGGATGAGATCGCCTGGGCGCACCGGATCGTAGACGCGTACCGGGCCGCGCCGCGAGGCGCGCTGGTGGTGGACGGTCGTATGGTCGATGCGCCGATCGTCAGGCAGGCCGAACGCGTGCTGCAGCTGGCCGCGCGGATTGAGGCACAGGACGGGGCGCGCCGGCCATGACGCGCATCCTGTATCGCTCCCGCACCGACCGGTGGATTGCCGGTGTGTGCGGCGGACTCGGGGCATATTTCAACGTCGACTCCAACGCCATCCGCCTGGCGTTCGTCCTGCTCGCCTTATGGCAGGGGTTTGGGGTTCTCGTGTATCTGCTGATGGTCATCATCCTCCCGGAAGAGCCGGTGCGGGAGATCGCAGTCGAGCCCGGTCTTCCTCCTCCAGGGCCGGTGGATGACGAGGGGCAGCGCCGCGGCCGCATCCTGGGGATGGGACTTGTGCTCGGTGGAGGATACCTGGTGCTCCGGAGCACGCAGGCGTTTCAGACGCTCTTCCAGGACCAGGGCATCGGGGTGATGCTGATTCTGGGGGGCCTGCTGCTGTTACTGATGCGCGCGCGGCAGCGGTGAGCGCGGCGGTCAGCCGATGCGGCCGCCGACCTCGGCCTCCCGATCCGGCTGCAGCAGCACGATCCGGCCCCCGTGCTCCATCACGCCGAGGGTGAGCACGTCCGACCGAAAGTCCGCGATCTGCTTGGGTGGGAAATTCACCACGCAGATGACCTGGCGGCCGAGGAGTTCTTCTTTTGAATAGTAGGGTCGAAGAGCAGCGGAGGACTGTTTGATCCCGAGCGGGCCGAAATCGATGGTGAGGCGGTACGAAGGTTTGCGCGCCCTGGCGAAGTCGTCCACCGTGACAATCCGGCCGACCCGCATCTCGACTCGTTCGAAATCTTCCTGCGTAATCCTGGCCATGGCTGCCGTACTTCTCTTCATCTGCGGCTCCGTCCTCGCGCCCTCACTTCCCGCCGCGTCGATCTATCCGATGGCGGTGACCGATGCGCTGGGCAGGACGGTGACGCTGCGCGCGCCGCCGCAGCGAATTATCTCCGTCGCACCGAGCGTCACCGAGATTCTTTTCGCCCTGGGGCTGGATCGCCGGATCGTCGCGATCAGCGCTGCCGACGACTATCCGCCGGACAAGGTGGGACCCAAGACGAAGGTAGGAAGCGTCGTCCTCGACGTCGAGCAGATCTTGCGTCTCGAGCCCGACCTGATCCTCGGCGTGGCGAACCTGCAGCGCGGGCAGTTGGAGCGGCTGATCGCGTTGAAGCAGCCCGTCGTCGCCGTGGATGCCGGGACGCTTCCGGAAGTCTACGAGCAGATTGCGCTGATCGGAAAGCTGACCGGACGCGTCGAGACTGGGGCGAAGCTCGTGGCAGAGATGCGCCGGCGAGAGCGGGCCGTCGAGCGCGCGGTCGCCGGCCGAAGGACCCCCCGAGTGTACGTCGAGATCTGGGGCGAGCCGCTGATGACGGCAGGGCAGGGGACGTTCATCACGGATCTGGTCATCCGCGCCGGAGGGCGGAATGTCTTCGCGGACGTGCATGGGTGGCCGCAGGTAAGCGAAGAAGCCGTCGTCCGCCGCAATCCCGACGTGATCGTCGTCACCTACCCGCAGGGGGGGACGCGCGTGCTGACGCGCAGGGGCTGGGGGCAGGTCAATGCCGTCAAAGCGCGGAGGGTCGGAGTGGTCTCCCCGTCCCTCGTTTCTCGGCCCGGGCCCAGACTTGTGGCCGGTCTGGAGCGACTCGCCCGGATCATCCATCCGGAGGCGTTCCGCTGATGGGGCAGGCCGCCGTAGTCGTGCAGGGGATCGCGTGCCGCTACGATTCGATTCCCGCCCTGGACGGAGTGAGTCTCCAGATCCCGAAAGGCGAGTTCGCCGGCGTGGTCGGCCCGAACGGTAGCGGCAAGACCACGCTGCTTCGGGTCATCCACTCGCTCATCACCCCCCAGCGTGGTGTGGTCTGGCTTCGGGGCGCCGATGTCGCCGGTCTCACCGCACGACAGGTCGCCTCGGTGGTGGCCGTCGTGCCGCAGCAACCGCAGCATGTATTCGGGTTCTCCGTCCAGGACATCGTGATGATGGGACGGTTCCCGCACATCCCTCTCTTCGCCGCCGAGAGCAAGGCCGATGTTGCAGCGGTCCGCGAGGCGATGGAGCGGACACGGACCTGGTCCCTGCGCGCTCGTCCGGTGGACGGGCTGAGCGGCGGCGAGCGGCAGCGGGTGCTCCTCGCGCGTGCGCTCGCACAGGCGCCTGAGGTGCTCCTGTTGGACGAGCCCACGGCCCACCTCGACATCCGCTACCAGCTCGAGATGATGGAACTGATCGCCGGGCTCAACGCGGAGGGGCTGACGGTGATCGCGGCGCTGCACGACTTGAACCTGGCCTCCATGTTCTGCCGGCTCCTGGTGTTGCTGCACGATGGCGGGATTGCCGCCATGGGCACGCCTGGCGAGGTGCTGACGCCGGAGCGACTCCGTGACGTGTACGGCGCGGAAGTCGAGGTTCGAACGCATCCGGTGACCGGACGGCCAGTGGTGACGGTGCTCGGAGGGGTGCGGTACGCAGGCGAGAAGTAGGGTTGCCGTGGCCGGACAGACACGCCCCTGCCCCGTGATCGCTATCGACGGTCCGGTCGGCGCCGGAAAGAGCACGGTGGCGCAGGCGCTGGCCCAACGGTTGGGGTACCGGTACGTGGACACGGGGGCGATGTACCGGGCGGTGGCGTGGAAAGCGCGGGCAGAGGGTGTGGACGTCAACGATCGGGAAGCGGTCGCGGCGATCGCTCGGGCGGTGCAGATCGAGTTCCTGCCCGGCCGACGGGGCCAGCACATCCTCGTCGATGGCGCAGATGTGACCGAAACCATCCGCAGCCCGCAGATCAGCGAACGCGCCTCGATCGTCAGTGCGTATCCGGAAGTGCGCGAGGCGATGGTGGCGCTGCAGCGGCGAATGGGGAAGGACGGCTGCGTCGTGATGGAAGGCCGCGATATCGGCACTGTGGTGTTTCCCGACGCGGAGGTCAAAATCTACCTGGACGCGACGCTTGACGAGCGCGCACGCAGGCGCTACGAGGAGCTGCGCAGGAAGAGAGAGCGTGTGACGTTGGAGGGAGTCCGCCAGGCGCTGGAACAGCGGGACCGGCGCGACTCAACGCGAACCCACTCGCCCCTTCGGCCCGCGGATGACTCGACCGCGATCGACACCACGTCGATGAGCGTAAAGCAGGTCGTGGGGGAGATCTTGAAGCGGGTACCCCGATGAGCAGCGACGCGACAATGGACCGCCCCGCCTCCCGCTCGACCCTGTCGGTGTGGGTGGCCCGCGCCTGGTACTGGTTCTGGAAGACGTTCCTCATGGTTATTGCGAAGCTCGCGTTCCGCCTGCGCATCGAGGGCCGGGAGCACGAGCCGCGGCAGGCGCCGTTCCTCGTCGCGGGCAACCACGCCAGCCTCCTCGATCCGCCCCTGGTCGGGATCGGGCTGCGCCACCAGAGCGCGTACATGGCCAAGGACTCGCTGTTTGACATCCCGATCCTCGGGCCGTGGCTGCGTTCGGTCGGTTGCTTCCCGGTGCGCCGCGGGACGCCGGACCGCAAGGCAATCCGGCGCTCGTTTGAGGTGCTGGAGCAGGGAGGGGTGCTCACCATTTTCCCGGAGGGAACGCGGAGCACCGATGGGAGGCTTCGCGACGCGGAGCCCGGCGCAGCGATGATCGCGCTCCGGACGGGTGTGAAAGTCCTGCCGGCGGCGGTGATCAACAGCCACCGCATCCTGCGCAAGGGCGAGATGTGGCCGCACTTTGAGCGCGTGATCGTCCGTTACGGTCCCCCGATTGACGTCCCGAAGATCGAGGGGCGCCTGGATCACGCCACGCTTGAGGAGTGGGGGAAGCGGTTCATGGACGCGATCGAGCGCCTGCTGCCTCCCGACCAGCATCGGGTACGATAACTTCGATCGCACCCGGCACGGCACGGAACACCGCGGGTACCTGCCCGACCATCTCCCCATCTGCGTGAATCGAGAGCGGGACGTCGCTTTCCACCCGCAACTCCCGTACCGCCTGGTGGGACACTTTCCTGTGACGCAGGTGTGCGCCTGAAAAGACCTTCGGGAGCAGCCCCAGGGTCTCGAACTTGCTGAGGTCCCTGGCGGTGATCACTTCCAGTTTTCCGTCGTCGGCGCGGGCGTCGGGGGCCATGAACATCCCGCCCCCGTACCACGGGGTGTTGGCCGCGGCGAGCAAAAAGAGCCGCAATCGCTCCTCACGGCCATCCAGGAAAATGCGTGTCGGGGCCAAGCGGTATGTTACCAGCATGTTCAGGATGGCGGCGATGTAGACGGGCGTGCCGCCGACCCACTTCGGCCAGCGGTTCACCTTCGCCGCAACCTCGGCGTCGAACCCGACCCCTGAGATGCCGACGAAGTAGCGTTCGTTCACCTGCCCGATGTCCACGCGCCGCCTCGCTCCTGACAGAAGCAAGCGGCCGGCCTCGAGGGGATCCTTGGGAATCCCTAGAGCCCGTGCGAAGTCATTGCCGGTGCCTCCGGGGATGATACCAATGGCAGGCTGTTCCCTCATACCCGCCCGCATGATGCCGTTGACGACCTCGTGCACCGTGCCGTCCCCACCAACCGCCACGATCACATCGTAGCCGGCTCGCGCGGCATCCTCGGCCAGGGGGATCGCCTGTCCGGGCTGTTCCTCGAACGTCTCCTCGAATTGAAGACCTGCGTCTCGCAGCGCCGGACCCACCACGGTCCAGGCGCGTCTACCACGGCCTCTGCCCGCCGCGGGGTTGACGATGACGAAGATCCGCCTCGCCATGGCTTCAACCCTATACGTCGCTTCCGGCTCCGCCACCTTGTCCCGCCTCAGTCCCCCCTGTATGCTAGGTGCCGTGGAGATCATCGTCGCCAAACACATGGGTTTCTGCGGCGGTGTCAAGCGCGCCGTCGACATGGCCGCGGGCGCAGCCACGAATGCGCAGGGCCCGGTGTTTACCTGGGGTCCCCTGATCCATAATCCGCAGGTCGTGGATCGTCTTGAGTCAGGAGGGGTCCGTGTCGCCGAGACGCTGGAGGAGCTGAATGGGGAGAGCTTCGTGGTCTCCGCCTACGGCGTCGAGCACGACGTTCTCGACGCGGCGCGCTCGCGCGGCATGCGCATCGTGGACGCCACCTGTCCGGTGGTAATCCGCGCGCACTCTCTGGCCTTCAAGCTGGTTGAGGAAGGCTACCAGCTGATCGTGGTCGGCGACCACGGCCATCCGGAGATGGTGACGTTGAAGGAAGTGCTCGGCGAGCGCGTGACCATCGTTCACACCCGCGACGAGGCAGCCCAGGTCAAATTGCGCGGCCGCATCGCCGTCATGTCGCAGACCACGCAGTCTCAAGAAAACTTCAGGCAGATCGTCGGCGATCTCAGCCTCCGGATCAAGGAGCTGCGCGTGGTCAACACCTTGTGCCCCGCGATCACCGTGCGGCAGGAGGAAGCCGAGAAGCTCGTGGACGAAGTGGACGCGCTCGTCATCATCGGCGGCCATCACTCGTCCAACACCACGCGCCTTGCGGAGATCGGACGCACTCACGCCCTGCCGACATATCACGTCGAGGTCGCAGAAGAGCTCGACTCCGCATGGTTTGCCGGCGTCCGGACGGTCGGCGTCATGTCAGGCGCCAGCACACCCGAGTGGATCATCGCTGAGATCATTGACCGCCTCAAGGAGATCGGAGAAGCCCGGGCCGCTCCGCAGTAAGCGTGTGTCCACCCCCGTCGTCGCCATCGTCGGCCGGCCCAACGTCGGGAAATCCGCCCTCTTCAACCGCCTGATCGGCCGGCGCATGGCGATCGTCGAGGACCGGCCCGGGATTACCCGGGACCGTCTCTACGCCCCGGCGTCCTGGCGCGAACGCGAGTTCACCCTGATCGATACCGGCGGCTTCGTCAGCGACCCGTCCGAATCCATCACCGCCCAGGTGCGCGCGCAGGCCGAGCGGGCGATGGAAGAAGCCGATGTCATCCTGTTTGTGGTCGACGCCACGAGCGGGGTGATGCCGGAGGACCGCGAGGTGGCGCAGCACCTGCGCGAAGCGCGCCGGCCTGTGCTGCTCGTCGTGAACAAGGCGGACGATCCCGCACACCCCGGCGTCTACGAGTTCTACGAACTTGGGTTGGGTGATCCGCTGGCGGTGTCGGCGATGCATGGGCTGGCCATCAACGACCTGCTGGACGCGGTGGTACATGCGTTGCCGGATCCGACGCCGGAGGTGAAGTCGCCCGAGGCGATTCGCGTTGCCATCGCGGGACGGCCCAACGTCGGGAAATCCTCGCTACTGAATGCGATCCTCGGCGAAGATCGCGTCGTCGTCGACCCCGTCCCGGGCACGACGCGTGACGCGGTCGATACACCGTTCCGCCGCGGCGACCGGGACTTCATCCTGGTCGATACCGCCGGATTGCGGCGGAAAGCGCGGATCGACGAGCGGCTGGAGCGGTACAGCGCCGGGCGCGCGCTTGGGGCGATCGACCGGGCCGATGTCGTCGCACTGGTGCTGGATGCCGGGGCACCCCTTGTCGAGCAGGATCAGGAGATCGCGCGCTACACGCAAGAGCGCGGCCGGGCGCTCGTCATCGCGGTCAACAAGTGGGATCTGGTCAGCCAGACACCGGAGCTGCATGAGAGCGCTCTGGATCGCGTGAAAGCAGGCCTGCGCTTCGTGTCCTACGCGCCGATCGTGGCGACCTCGGCGAAAGAGGGGTGGGGGATTCCCGAGCTCATCGACGGCATCACCGCCGCGGCGGAAGCTCACGGGCGGCGTATCTCGACCGGGCCGCTCAACCGCGCAATCGAGGAGGCGGAGGAGGCGCACCCACCGTCCGCGGACGGGGCGGGCAAGCAGGGTAAGATCTATTACGCGACCCAGCCGAGCGTGAAACCGCCGACCATCGTCTGCTTCGTCAATGACTCCGAGTTGTTCTCCGATGAGTACCGGCGCTACCTTGATAATCGGCTCCGCCGCGTGTTCGACTTTGAGGGCACGCCGATCCGGCTGCAATTCAGGGCCCGGCAACGGGAATCTACGCGCTCATGATCGACGTCGCGGTCCTCCTCTTCGGGTACCTCATCGGGTCGCTGCCGACAGGTTTGATTGTCATCCGCCTCGTAAAAGGCCTGGATATCCGCAGCGTGGGCAGCGGCAACATCGGGGCGACCAATGTCTATCGCGTCGCCGGGCTGCCCACGGCCCTGCTCGTTCTTGCGGTGGACATGGTGAAAGGCGCCCTGCCGGTGTTCCTGGCAAAAGTCTGGGGACGGCCGGAAGCGGTGGTCGTGCTCGCCGGCATCGCCGCGATTGTGGGCCACAACTGGTCGATGTTCCTTCACTTCGCGGGCGGGAAGGGGATTGCCACCTCATTCGGCGTGCTGCTGCAGCTCTCGCCAACGACCGCGGTCGTTGCGGCGTCGGTCTGGGCGGTCGTGGCGATAATTACCCGATACGCGTCGCTGGCGTCGCTCCTGGCGGTGGCGACTGTCCCCCTGGTGATGTGGCGGCGGGCCGAGCCGGCTGCGCATCTCTCATTCGGCGCCCTGGCATTGGTCTTTGCGGTCTACAAGCATAAGACCAACATCGCCCGGCTGCTGCGGGGCCAAGAATTGAGGATAACCGACCGTCCGGCCTGAGTGACTTGTCCAGGAAGGCGGTGGGCATAACTAACGGTGAGATGCTGACCATGCCTGCTGAATGGACGGCGGTCCTGCTCGGGATCGCGGTCGTCTCCTTGCTTCTAGTCGTGCTCGGCCTGCGCCAGGTGGTGTTCCGCCGGCTGGCCGACCGCTCAATCCGTGACCCTGAGACCGGGGTCTATACCGCAGATTTCATCCAGGAAGTCTACCAGTCGGAGCTGCGCCGGGCTGAGCGCACCGGTGTGCCCTTCTCGCTGGCTCTTGTGACGCCACACCTGCCTCCCGCCACGGGGCCGACCGCGGTTCCGATGAACGGCGTGGCCCCGTCGGTTGCGCACTGGCTGCAGCAGCACCTGCGCGGGAGCGACTACGTGGGGCGTCTCGAGAACAACCGGTTTGTGGTCATCCTGCCGGAGACGTGGGAGGACGACGCCCGCTCGGTCGCCGCCCGCATCACCTCGGCGTTTCAGTTCAAGGGTCACAGCGGCAAGTGGCTGTCCTGCGATATCGGGATCGCCACGTGGCGGCCCGAGGCGACCGACGTGTGGAATACGGCTGAGCAGCAGCTCGGCCTCGCGAACGTCGCGACCCAGAACTAACCCCCTAGTCCAATTGGGTCATCGAACATAACGTAACTAGGTCCGGACCGAGTTGGCATTTGTCTGCGTGCTATAATGGCCCAGGACGTCGGGCCGTAGCGCAGCATGGTAGCGCGCCTGAATGGGGTTCAGGAGGCCGGCGGTTCAAGTCCGCCCGGCCCGACCAGAAAACTCAATACTGACGCGGGGTTTCGCGGGGTCGGGTGAGTTGCCCGGCTCCGCGTCACAATTTGGTGCCTTGCCGGTGCCTTATACACGACGTGAGGAGGCGCTGTGCCGGGAGAGTCGTATCTCTTCACCTACCCGTACTGGATTCTTGTCGACACCCGGGACGCACCTGTTCCCGCGGAGGGGTTTCACACCGAGGACCTTCTCGTTCGCGTGTATCCCCCGTTCAGAAGTGGTGCTGCCAACTTCATCCCGATGCCTCCGGTGGATGTCCAAGCAATGCCCTTCCTCCCAGGCGTCAACCGGCCGAATTTCCCTGCGGGGTTTCAAATCCCAACCCTGGTGGCACTCCCCCACCCGGGGTTGACAGATAGGCTGATTTTGGTCCGCACGCCCAATTGGCCGGAGCGGCCAAGGTTATTCCCGATGGATAGCGTGCGGATGGACCTAGTCGGACGGGAAGACTCGAACCTAGCACGCATCCTTAGTTCGAGGCTGATGGAGTACCTGCGATGGAGAAGCCGCCAGTGGTGGATAACCCGGTCGGTGGACGGCTTGGCGGGCTACATCAGGGCTTCGTTCTCAATCGAAGAACACGGTGCTGTGCTTGACCTTCCTGCCGAGTACACGCAGGGAAGAACTCCACGCGGCACCGAGGTGCCAATCAATTCGGGCATTTGGAAGACAGCCATCAACGACCTCCGCGCCCAAACCGTCATCCCCTTGCACGAGACTTTGGCGTTGGACGCAATCTACTTCGAAGCCGTTGGGGACCTTCGCAGGTCGGTCTTGGATTGCGCGGCAGCGTGCGAGCACGCAAAAGACATGGCCTTCGAAAGGCTTTGGCCGGTTTATGGTGACCGAGGCCCCTACAAGCGAGGAAAGGTAATAAAGAAATACGATGTGGACAAACACATCAGCAGGGATCTAAATCAATTCGCTCAGCGTTCATACGAGCGGGAGCACCCAGTGCATTTCTCTGTCATAGAAGACCTTTGGGATGCCCGCGGTAACATCACGCATTCGGGGCAGGTAGCGTATCGGCGAAATGGTAATGTCGTCCGGGTGGATTCCGCGAAAGCGCAGGAGTTCATACGCTCTGCAGAGCACTGCATTGCCTGGCTAGAAGCCTTAGCATGAAGGAATGTGCTACTGACTAGACTTACGTTCTCCCTAGCGAAGTCATCGCGCCGTATGTCGCGACGATCAGGTTCGAGACAGTAGGATCATCTGGAGAGCGAAAGGTGTGGACTTAGTGCAAGCAGTCGGAGTCGATTCGACCTTGGTGAGGCGGCAGAAACACTCTCCCGCTCATCGTAAGAAGGCGGCACGCGAGCGCCGGATATTTCGCTCCTTCGCCGGTGCGGCAGGATATGAAGTCAAACTGCCGTCGCTTCGCTCGGGGAAGAGGGACAGCGAGCCCGACATTACCTGTCGGCTGGCGTCGGGTGAGCGGGTTGCCTTCGAGCTTGCCGAGATCCTGGATGAGGGCTTCGGCAGGAAGTTCGGCGATACGATGAAACTGAAAGTCGAGCTGGACAGGGGGCTCAGGGGATCTTCCGCACCGTTTCAGAGAAGCTTCAACAGGCAATACTCGGACGCGCTGATCGGGATTGACTTCCGCAGCGATACAAGCCTCAGACGCCGCAAGCTGGCCATCCCAGCCATCCTGAACAACCTCGCCGGATTGGGACCACGTGCCGAGGGAGAGTTCTTCCCCAAGCAGAGGGGCATCGATGAAATCATACGTGTGGTGCGCGTATTTCGTGGTGGATTCAAGGGGCCTGTTTTCGCCCCTGTTGGTGCCGGTGCCATGGGCGATCCTGTGAGAGAAACTATTGAGGGCAAACTCGTCAAGGCGTACCGGACGAAGGTGCCCCTTGAACTGGTGGTATATTACGATCTTCAAATTCAGCATCCAGGCAGAGAGTGGCGCGGAGAAATTGGTGTACTCGTTGCCCAGGGTTTGGTATCGTCGCAGTTCCGACGTATCTGGGTCTTCTCCCTTACCTCGCGAGAAATCTTGCATGTTTACCTACCGCCCTGAAGGCTGGTGTCAAGTGTTGGATCGTGAGCTCGTGGCGACCGTCCCTTGGTTAAGGTCAGCTTGGAAACCGCCCGGCTTTTGTCCAATTTTTGACCAGACGTAGTCCTACTAGCATGAAAAGAGAAGGGGAACGGCGGAGGATCGGCAGCAAAACTCCCCGCCGTTCCTAATTATTTGTGAAGCACCCTCGAACACCACTGGCCATCGTCGAAGGAGTGTAGATGAATGGGGTTCGGGAGGCCGGCGGTTCAAGTCCGCCCGGCCCGACCGGCTGGAACGAAAACAGGACGCGGGTTTGACCGCGTCCTGTCTGTTTGTACTCTGCGTTAGCGTCTTAGAAGCGGAATTCTACCCCGAGGAAGTAGCCGCTGTACGAAGTCGTCGTAGTCCCTCCGCCGGACCAGTTGTTCTGGAACGAGGTCGAGCGATAGTCCGCGAACACACTCACTAAGGGGACCGGCGAGAACGTGACGCCGATGGTGTACTCGCTGCCGTTCCCGGTACCCGAATGCTGCGCGGCAACCGGTGGAGCGCTCAAGGATATGTCAGCCCGGCTGCTCACTCCCGACAACGTCGTCCAGTTCCCGCGAAGC
>JAIBHM010000153.1 GCA_020028535.1 Armatimonadota bacterium
ATCACCACGCTGCCGCCGTTCTTCGAGCATCGTTACCGCGGGTACATCCACGACGTGTACGTCCGCGACGCGCACCGCCGCAGGGGCATCGGAAGACGAATGGTGGAGGAGATCCTTGACTGGCTGCGCCACCGCGGCGTGAACATGGTCGAGCTCACTGTGGCGGCCAATAACGATGCACTGGGTTTCTGGGAACGGCTCGGGTTTCACACGTACATGCACCAGATGAAACTGGAGCTCCGAGAGGAGAGAGGGTGCTGATGCGATTCGAACAGGTCTTGCGGAGCGCGCGGGACGAAGCGGTTGACGCCATGATCGTCCTGGCTCCCGCCAACACGTACTTTGTCTCAGGCTTCCGCGCCATCATCTACTCTCGTCCTGTGGTGGCCCTGATGTGGGACGAGCCTGCGCTGATCATTCCTGAGCTCGAGGAGGCCCACGCCCGCGGGAGGTCCGTGATCCGGAATATCCGCACCTACTCCGACATGGCCCTGGGCGGGCTGACCGGGAAGTCAACATTCCAGCTGGCGATCGACCTCACGGTCGAGGTGATGCGCGAACTTGGACTGCGCGGGCGGCGGATCGGCTTTGAGCCCACGAGTTTCACAGTCGACGGCCACGCGTACCTGACCGAAGCGTGGGGCAAGCCGCTCGTGCCCGTGAAGGGAGTGGTCGAGCGGCTGCGCACGATCAAGGATGAAGAGGAGCTGCGGCTCATCCGGATCGGCGCGGAACTGGCCGAGCACGGTATGCGCATCGAGGTGGATGGCAGCGTCCCCGGCGCGACGGAGATCGAGATCATGGCGCACGGGAACGCGGCGATGCTGGAGCTCGCCGCGCGGCGCTATCCCGACCTGCACATCACGTCGGGCTCGCGCCCGGTCTCCGGCGAGAAGTCGGTGCTGCCGCACTCCATCCCGTCCGGTCGCCGCCTCGGATCCCGCGACATCGTCATCCACGGCACGGGGTGCGTCGTAGAGGGCTATTATTCCGAGGACGAGCGCACGATCTTCGTCGGTGCGCCCACGCCTCAGCAGGAGCGGCTCTTCGAGATCATGGTCCGCGCACAGCAGGCGGCCGTCGACGCGATCCGGCCCGGAGTCCGCTGCAAGGAGATCGACCGCGCCGCGCGGAGCGTGATCGATGACGCCGGGTACGGCGCTCAGTTCACCCACCGCACGGGCCACGGGATCGGCATCGACATCCACGAGGCCCCCTACTTCTCGGCCAGCGACGAGACCGTGCTTCAGCCGGGGATGGTGATGTCCGTGGAGCCCGGGATCTACGTCGAGGGCGCCGGCGGCTTCCGTCACTCCGACACGATCATCGTCACCAAGGACGGCTGTGACGTGCTCACAAAGTTCCCCAAGAACCTTGCGGCGCTTCGGGTCGCCTGACGCCGTGCGGCCATCCACGTTCTCTATTGCCGCACTCGACCGCTCGACGGGAGAGTTTGGGGTTGCCGTGGCAAGCAAGTTCCTGGCCGTCGGGTCGGCGGTCCCCTGGGCGAAAGCAGGCGTCGGCGCGATTGCGACTCAGGCCTGGGCGAACCTCAGTTACGGGCCCAACGGCCTGGCGATGCTGGAGCAGGGGATCGCGGCCGAAGAGGTGGTCCGCCGGTTGACGGAAGAGGACAACGACCGTGAGCACCGTCAACTGGGTATCGTGGACCGCAGCGGCAACGCCGCCGCCTGGACCGGGAAGGAATGCTTCAACTGGGCAGGGCACCGGACGGGTAACGGGTTCACGTGCCAGGGGAACATCCTTGTCGCCGCCGCGGTTGTTGATGCAATGGCGACGTCATTCGAGCGCACAACCGGACCGCTGCCTGAGCGGCTGGTCACCGCGCTCGAAGCGGGGCAGGCGGAAGGCGGCGACAGTCGCGGCCAGCAGTCCGCCGCGATCTCTGTCGTCAAGGAGAAGGGGAGTTACGGAGGCTTCATCGACCGCTACATCGACCTGCGCGTGGACGATCACTCGACGCCCATCGTCGAGCTCCGCAAGCTCCTCGAGATGCACCGCCTCTACTTCGGGACCACGGAGCCCGCGAACCTCACCCGTCTCGCCGGAAACGTCGCCAAGGAAGTCCAAGAGACCCTCACACGGCTCGGGTACTACCGAGGCGAAATTACCGGCGTGTACGATTTGAAGACCAAGGACGCGTTCCGGAAGTTCTGTTCGGTGGAGAACTTCGAGGAGCGCTGGAGAGAAGACCACTTCGTCGACCGCGAGATCCTGAACTTCATGCGCAGCCGCTACAAAGCGTCGTGACCGGCCGTGAGCGGGTGCTGGCCGCGATCCGGGGCCGGCCTGTGGACCGCGTCCCGATCGCGCTGTGGCGTCACTTCCCCCAGCACGATCAGAAGGCAGAAACGCTCGCCGAGGCCCACGCCGAGTTCCAGAAGCGCTGGCAGTGGGATCTGCTCAAGGTGACTCCCGCCGCATACTACTACGGAGACGACTGGGGACTCCGCGCCGGCTACAAACCGAACCCCGCCGGCGTGCGGCACGTCACAGAGCGCCCGATCAAGAAACCGGGGGACTGGGCACATCTCCGGCAGCTCGACGTCACCGGCGGCGTCTACGGGCGGGAACTCCATGCGGTGCGGTTCGTCCGGGACGCCCTGCCCGACACCCTTCTCCTGTCAACGATCTTCAGCCCGCTCAGTGTCGCGCGGACGCTGGCGGGCGACCAGGCCCTGGTGCGCTACCTGCGTGAGAGCCCCGACGACCTTCACGCGGGGCTGGCGATCATCACGGACGTCACGGGCCGGTTCGCCGCGGAGACCGTGGCCTCTGGCGCGGACGGCGTATTCTTCGCGACACAGTGCGCGACAACGCAGTATCTCACCGTCGAAGAGTACGAGGAGTTCGGACGTCCCTACGATTTGCGGGTGCTGGACGCGGTGTCGCGCGCGGACATGCGCATGCTGCACATTCACGGAACGGATGTCATGTTCGATGACTTAACCGACTATCCCGTGGACATCATCAACTGGCATGATCGCAAGACGCCGCCATCGCTCGCCGACGCCCGGACACGCTTCTCAGGTTGTCTGGCAGGCGGCATCAATGAGTGGGAGACATTCTACACGGCGACGCCGGAAGCGATCGCCGCGGAGGCGCGGGATGCCATTGGGCAGACCGGGGGCAAACGGCATCTCATGGCCGCGGGATGCGTGATTCCCATCGATGTGTCCGACGAGCGCTTGACGGCTGCGCGGAAAGCGGTAGAACAGTAGGTGAGAGGGCCCCGCATGAGCGAGAATGTGACTCGTAAGATTCTCCAGGCCCACCTCGTCGAGGGCCGGATGGTCCCCGGCGACGAGATCGGCATCCGCGTGGACCAGGTCCTGGCCCAGGACCTGACGGCAACGCAGGCCTTCCTCCAGTTCGAGGCGATGGGCATTCCGCGCATCCGCTGCAGAGTCGCCGCCTGCTACGCCGACCACAACGTCCTGCACATTAGGCCGGAAAACATGGAAGACCACCTCTACCTCCAGACGGCGTCGCGGAAATACGGGATCTGGTTCGGAAAACCCGCCAGCGGTATCGGACACCAGATTCACCTCGAGCACTTCGCCGTCCCTGGGGAGACCGTGCTCGGGGCGGACAGCCACACGCCACACTGTGGGGGCGTGGCCATGATCGCCATCGGCGCCGGCGGCATGGACGTGGCGATCGCGATGGCCGGCGGGGCGTACTTCTTCGACATGCCGCACGTTGTGCGCGTTAACCTTACGGGCGCGCTTCAGCCCTGGTCCACGGCCAAAGACGTGATCCTCGAGCTGCTGCGGCGGCTCACCGTGCGCGGGGGCAAGGGAAAGATTTACGAGTTCGCAGGACCTGGGCTGCGCAACCTCAACGCGATGCAGCGGGTCACCATCACCAACATGAGCTACGAGCTCGGGGCGACGACGTCGATCTTCCCCTCCGACGACATCACCCGGGACTACTTCCGGCGCCTGGGGCGCGATCGGGACTGGCATGAGGTGCTCCCGGACCGCGACGCGACGTACGACGAGAGCCTCGACCTCGACCTCTCGAAGATCGAGCCGCTCGTCGCCAAGCCGAGCCTGCCGGACAACGTCGTGTCGGTGCGCGATGTGGCGGGGATAAAAGTCCAGCAGGTCATGGTAGGATCCTGCACCAACGGCTCCTACACCGACCTGCGGGCGGTAGCGCACATCATGAAGGGCCGGCGGGTTCACCCGGAGATCTACTTCTTTATCCATCCCAGCAGCCGCGCGGACCTCGAGTTGCTGGCGAGAGAAGGCGCCGTGACGGACCTCATCGCAGCCGGGGTGAATGTCGCAGAGCCCACCTGCGGCGCGTGCATCGGGTTCGGCCACGTCCCGGCGCCCGGCACGAAGAGCCTGCGCGCCATCAACCGCAACTTCATGGGCCGAAGCGGGCTGTCCGAGGATCAGGTGTACCTGGCGAGTTCCGAGACCGCGGCGGCCACCGCGATCAAGGGCGTCATCACGGACCCGCGAGACCTCGCCCGCGAGCTCGGCATCCCGGCGCCGAAACCCGATCTTCCGTCCCGCATCGACCAGGACAACCCGAACCTCATTCCGCCGGCAAGCGAGGAAGAAGCGAGCCGCATCGTGGTGCACCGCGGCGAGAGCATCCAGCCGGCTCCTGTGAAGGCGCCGCTCGAAGAGACGATTGTGGGCCCGGTGCTCATCAAGGTCGGCGACGACATCAGC
>JAIBHM010000154.1 GCA_020028535.1 Armatimonadota bacterium
ACGGCAATCTTGGATTGGATGAGCGCGTAGCCTGCCCCCAGCGGATCCGCCCCGGGATCGATGAATACGATCAGGCGCCGGCGCTGGTAATCGTGCAGCATCTGCCACAGCACCGGCATCGCCAGCGCCCCCATCGCACCCAGCGAGCCCATCGCGCGCAGCGGGGCGCCCGCGGCGAACAACATCGTGGCCAGGATCGCCACCATCACCATCGAGGTGCCCATGTCGGGCTGCTGCACGATGAGCAGGATGGGCAGGCCGGCGTGCGCCAGGACGGGGACAAGCTGCCGGAGTCCGTTGATCTCTTTGAATCCATCCATGTGCTTGGCCAGCGTCATGATCAGGAATACCTTGGCCACTTCTGACGGCTGGAAGCTGAGCGGCCCCAGCGGGAGCCACCGTTGGGCGCCCTGGGCTGTGCGGCCCACGACGTCGACCACCGCGAGCAGAATGATCGTTGCGACCAGGAGTGTGCGCCAGAACCGCCCCAACGTCTGGTAGTCCACGACCGCCATAAAGATCAGCACCGCGATCCCGACGCCCGCGTGGAGGGCGCGCGCCTTCACGAACGCCCACGGGTCGGGGAAGGTGCGTGTGGCCGAGAAGAGGATGATGGCACCGCCGGCGATGAGCGCGAGCGTCGCGAGCAGCAACACCCAGTCAAAATAGCGCAGCATCCGCCGGCTCATGGCTTGACCTCTGTGGCGGAGGCTTCCCGGGCGGGGAAGGCCGCCTCCAGCACCCGCCGCACGATGGGCGCAGAGGCCAGCCCGCCGCGGAACCCATGTTCAACAAATGCCACCACGACGATGCGCGGCGCCTCCGAAGGCGCGAATCCGGCAAACCAGGCGTGCGGTTTTCCGCGAGGGTTCTCCGCGCTTCCGGTCTTTCCCGACACGTGGACCTGTTTGAGGTTGGAGGCTCTTCCGGTGCCGCGCTCGACGGCCGCGCGCAGCCCTTCGTGGAGCACCGCGAGTGTCTTCGCATTGTAGATATCGCGCCGCTGCACCACGGGGACTCCGGCAGGTTGGGGCTTGCGGTCCTTGTCGTAGGCGAACAACAGCAGCCGCGGCTGGAGCACCGTCCCGCCGTTGGCGATCGAAGCCATCATGCGCGCGATCTGGATCGGGGTCACCGTCACCGCGCCCTGTCCGATAGACATGTTCACGGCGTCGCCCGGATACCACGGCTCGCCCACCAGCGCCTGCTTGGTGGATGGGCTCGGGATCGTCCCGACCGCCTCACCCGGAAGATCCACGCCGGTCAGTTCCCCCAGACCCATCTTCCTTGCGTACGATGCGAGCGCCTCACCGCCGACCCGGTGGCCGAGCGTGTAGAAGACGACGTTGATGGAGTTCTGGATACCCTGGATGAAGTTGACGGTGCCCCACGCCCGCAGGTCGCCGAAGACCCATCGCCCAAGACGGAAATACCCCGGTGCGTAGAAGGTGCTGGAGCGATTGACGATCCCTTCTTCGAGCGCCGCGGTGGCCGTCACTACCTTGAAGACAGATCCCGGCTCGAAGACGGTGGCAATCGACCGGTTGAGCATCGGCTTGAGACGATCTTTGGTGAGGCCCTCCCATTGCTTCGCGCTGATCCCGATGGCGAAGACGTTGGGGTCGTAGGAGGGCACGCTCTCCATCGCGAGTATTTCGCCGTTGCGGGGATCCATCGCCACGACCGCGCCGGACTGCGCGGTCACCAGCGCCTCGCCCTCGAGCACCAGACGCAGTCCCTCAAAGGCGGCTCTCTGCAGATCGAGGTCGATGGTCAGCGCAATGGAGCGGCCGGAGACGGCGGGGACGCGCTGCAGCACGCGCAGCGGCCGGCCGAGGGCATCGACCTCCATGCGGAGATGCCCGTCCACGCCGCGGAGCACTTCCTCGTACGTCCGCTCCACGCCCGCCTTGCCGATGAGATCGCCCAGCTTGTAGCCGCGCTCGCGCCGGTCGGCGAGCTCCGCCTCGCTGACCTCGCCCACATAGCCGAAGATGTGCGCGCCCATCTGCCCGTGCAGGTAATGCCTCACGGGTTCGGCGAGGATGATCACACCCGGAAGGTCCAGGCGATTCTCTTCGATTCGCGCGACGACGTGGGTAGGCAGGTCGCGCTTGATCCGCACCGGCTCGAAGGGACGCGAACGGTTCGCGTCAATTCGGGCTTTGATGTCCTGAAAGGTCATGCCGAGCAGGGCCGCCAGACGCGGCAGCACCATCCCCGGAGTGGTGAGCTCCAACGGCAGGACGGCTACCGTGAACGAGGGCCGGCTGGTGACCAGGGGCCGGCCCTTGCGGTCGTAGATGATGCCCCGCGGCGCGGTGATGGTGTAGTCGCGGATGCGGTTCTCTTCGGACTGGCGCAAATAGTCCCGGCCCTGCAGCACCTGGATCTGCCACAGGCGCAGCACGAGCACGCTGATGAGCGCGATGATGATGGCGTTGACCACGCGGAGCCGCCGCGTGGGGGGAAGATAATCCATGCTGTCCAGCGCTACCGGGGCCGCTCGAGCCGGAATTCGATCTGCTTCACTCCGCGGAACAGGAAGGGCGCCACGGCGCTGTTCAGCGCCGCCTGCGCGAAGGCGCGCAGTATGCCAACCGACGACGCCTCTGCGGCCAGACCTGTGACCTGTCCCACGACCGCGAGCAGGATCTCACCGAACAGGGTCCCTGCGAAGGTGGCGACGGCAGGCAGAAGCGGGTTCTCGATGTAGATGCTGCGCACAAACAGCCCTGAGGCGAATCCAATCACGAGCTTGATCAGCCCGTTGACGCCGAGCGGCCCCCCGCTCAGCAGGTCCTGCAGGAGCCCCGCGGCGAGACCCACCGCCGCGCCATACTCGGCTCCCCGCAGGATGCCGACCGCCACCGCGATCGGCAGCAACGGGTCCATAATCGCCCCTGAAATCTGCATACGCGCCAGCCAGGCGACGTGCACCAGGCCGGCCGCGACCAACAGGCCGCTGTAAACGAGCACCCGACTCACTGCCGCGGCAGGAGGATCAACATCTCCTCCAGCCGGTCAAGCTGCGCCGCCGGTTCCACCTCGGCCTCCTGCAGCAGCTCACCCTCCTCTCGAATCACATTGGCGATGCGTCCCACCACCAGCCCGCGCGGGAACACCCCGCCCAGACCGGAGGTGACCACCAGATCACCCTCATTGATGCGCGCGGCGCGGGAGAGGTATTTGAGGTGCAGCCGGCCGCCTCCGAGACCTTCCACCACCCCCGCATCCCGCGACTGCTGGATCAGCACCCCGACCGCGCTCCGCGAGTCCGAGATCAGCAGCACCCGCGAGGCCATCGGCGTCACCTCGATGACCCGGCCCACGACCCCTTCCGGAGTCACCACCGGCGCGTTCCTGCGGACACCGTCGCGGCTGCCGCGATCGACGACCAGGGTCGTAAACCAGCGGCTGGCATCCCGGCCGATCACTCGCGCGGCCGTCGCCTGGTAGCTGAGCTGCCGGCGGAATTCCAGCAACCGCTCCAACCGCTCGGCCGAGCTGGCCTGCTCCCGCAGCTCCGCAACCTCACGGTTGAGGTTCTCGACCTGCGTGCGCAGCCGCGCGTTTTCGACGCGCAACCGTCCAATCTCCGCGAACGTGTCCCACACCCCGGACGCGGCATCGGCAACGCGGAACATTCCCGCCTGCAGCGGCATCAGCGCCGTGAGGAGTGCGGTCCCCACCGGCCCCACCTGGCGCCGGTCGGCGGTGCGCGTCTGGCTGCTCAGCAGCACCAGCACAAACAGGAAGAGTACCAGGAAGATGGCGATGCGCCGCCGCGCGAGGAGCAGTTCGCCCATAGCGCGTGCTCCGTTACAACCTCCGTGACGTGATCAACACCCGCTTCAATGTGTCGATCTCTTCCAGCGCCCGCCCGGTTCCCATCACCACCGCGGAGAGCGGATCGTCCGTCAGGGTGACGGGCATGCCGGTCTCTTCGCTCAGCAGGCGGTCGACGCCGCGAAGCAACGCCCCGCCCCCGGCGAGGATGATGCCGCGATCCACGATGTCGGCGGCCAGCTCCGGCGGCGTACGCTCCAGTGTTTGCTTCACCGCCTCCACGATCTGCGCCACAGGTTCGGCCAGCGCCTCGCGCGCTTCAGAGCTCGTCATGCGCACTGTGCGCGGCAACCCGCTCACCAGGTCTCTTCCCCGGACGTCGATGGTCTGCTCGTCCTTCATGGGATAGGCCGACCCGATCTGAATCTTGATGTCCTCCGCCGTCCGCTCCCCGATCAGCAGGTTGTACGCGCGCCGGCAGTACTGGATGATCGCTTCATCCATCTCATCGCCGCCCACGCGGATGGACTTGCTCGTGACAATGCCCCCGAGCGCGATGACCGCAACCTCGGTGGTGCCGCCTCCGATGTCCACGACCATGCTGCCCACCGGCTCGCTGACCGGCAGGCCCGCGCCTATAGCGGCCGCCATGGGCTCCTCTATGAGGAAGGCTTCCCTGGCGCCGGCCTGTTCTGTCGCGTCGATGACCGCCCGTTTTTCCACGCCGGTTACGCCGGAGGGGATCCCCACGATCACCGTCGGCCGTAGGTAGGTGCGACCTTTCAGGGCCTTGCGGATGAAATAGGCCAGCATCGCGGCGGTGGTGTCGAAGTCGGCGATGACCCCATCGCGCAGTGGCCGCGTAGCGATAATCTCGCCGGGCGTGCGGCCGATCATG
>JAIBHM010000031.1 GCA_020028535.1 Armatimonadota bacterium
GTACGCAGAGCATACTTGTCGTAGAAGACGCGGGCCTGTAACTCGTCTCCGCGGAAGTAGTCGAGTGTTTCCTGGGGCACATTTGTGGTGGGTTTGACCGCGATTGCGTCGGCATCCATCGGCTCACCTCTTCCGCGTATGATGATAAGGAACCACCCCGGCCCACGCGGAGCCGGGGTGGATGCTGCGTTCGCTACTTAGTTGTTTTGGTGGAGCCGGCTTCGACGGTAAGTAGCGGGACCTGGTCGCGCATCTCGTCCTCCCGCCGTTTCCGTTCCTTGAACGTTGCCGCCTCTTCGACCAGCATGTCCACGTCGCGGAAGCGGCGGTGCTCGGAGGCGAACCGCACGTAGGCCACGTCATCCAGCTGCCGCAGGCGCTCCATCACCATGGCTCCGATCTGCAGCGTGCTGACCTCATGCTCGCCGCGGTTCATGACGTCCCGCTCTACGTCGGAGACGATGCGCTCCAGATCGTCCATGCTCACCGGGCGCTTGCCGCATGCGAGCACCAATCCTTTGAGGATCTTCGTGCGGTCAAATGGTTCCCGCCGGCCGTCCCGCTTGACGGCCATGACCGGAACGTGATCCATCCGCTCATAGGTGGTGAACCGCCGGCCACACTGCAGGCATTCGCGCCGCCGCCTGATCGAGGACCCATCCTCCACCGGACGGGAATCCAGGACCTTACTTTCTTCGTGAGCGCAGTAGGGGCACTTCATATTGCGGTCTCTACAAGATGTAGAGCATCCACGATTTTATGCCCCCAAGATGTGGGGTGTCAATGGCCAAATTCGCCCGCATGGGGAAGCCGGGAGGCCCGGCCGGACCTGAGGCTCGCCAGCACGCTCAATAGCGTCCGATCCTTGGTTACGTCCGAAGTACGATGGGTTCTTGATGCAGGAGATAAACCGCCACAGTGAGAGCCAAGAATGTATAGACGACAGTCGATACCATGGTCAGCATGAGGTGTTCCCACGAGGCGGTTCCCAGCAGCAATTGGCGGAAGATGAAGACGGCGTTGAGACCGGGGACCAGGTACGTCCAGCTGACCTGTCCCCACCCATCCAGGAATGGCGCGGCCATGGCCGGCATGGACAGGAGCAGGTAAACCGGGGTGAAGTACTGCTGGGCCTCCCGGAGGCTCCTGGCGTAGATCGACAGGGTCAGCTGCAGCGCGCTGAGAAAGGCCACCAGGAGGAACGCTACGAGGACCATCAGCGCCGCCGGACCGGCAGAGATCACCACAGCCGCCCGCGTCAGCTCGCTCAACCCCCACTGAGCCCCCAGACGAAGCGTGACGAGCGCCACGACAATCACCATGAGGACGGCGGCCATGGAGGCGACCGTCACAGCGAGAAACTTGCCCGTGGCGATCTGCCAGCGGCCGGGGGGCGTGACGAGCAGGGCTTCCAACGTCCTCCGCTCCTTCTCCCCCGCGCCGAGGTCGAGCGCCGCGTACTGACCGCCCAGGACCGCCCAGACCGAAATGAAGAATGGGAGCAGGCTGGCCAGGAGCACCCCGCCCAGCCGGCGTTCGTCGGCGACGTTACTCGCTTTGACGTCGATAGGCGAGAGGTCGCGGCGTGAGAGACCGCGGGAGCGCAGCCGCTGTTCGGTGATGGCCGCCGTGTAGGCGGCGACGACCTCCTGGATACGCTGCCGGGCGATGATCGAGTCGGCTTCGCCCTCGTCGAACAGGACGGTGATTTCGACCGGGCCGCGCCTGATCCGCTCCGCGAAGTCCTTCGGGATTTGCATGACGGCGTCGACCTCGCGGTCGATCAGCGCCTGTTTGGGATCCTTCACCTCGACGACGCGGATGAGCTTCCTGTTCACGCCCAGCGCCACAAGATTCGGCGCCGCTCCGCGGTTGACGACGGCGACGACCGACGCCGTCCGGGCGCGTTCACGCTGCTGGCGCTCCGACAGGTAGGGAACGCCCAGGGTCACGATGGGCATCATCACGACCGGCAGGAGAAGCGCGACCACGATGGTCCGCCGGTCGCGCAGCGTCTCGATCGCTTCCTTGCTGAAGACCGCACGAATGAGACGGACTTCGTCCCGCCAGTTCGTCCGCAATCGATTCATTGCTAGAACAGGCTCAGCCGCAACGGCACGGCGCTCAGCACGAAGACGGCGAGGAGCGCGACACCGACCGCGATGCGGAGGGGACTGACCGGCGAGACGTCGTCAAGGGGCCCGGGGTGCCCCCGCCGCAGGAGGAGCAGGATGACGACTGCCATCAGCACGTACCCCAGCAGCGCCGCCGCAGCCACCGCGATCCACGACAGCACCAGGTGGACGCGAGGGCCGAACAGCGCCCGCACGGCGTGCCCCCCGTCCAGCATACCAGCGGGCAGCAGGTTCAAGCTGGTCACGAGCAACCCGATCCACCCTGCAAAGAGGATGGGATGGCCGAGGACCACGGCCCCGTCCGGTGGATGAAGAATGACCCCGATCAGCCACTTCAGGATGAGCGGATCGGGGAGGTTCACGCCCTGGAACCCCGCGGGGCTGATCACGAACGACCGCGCCACGCCGAGGATGAGGATGGGAATGGAGACGAGGAATCCGGCCAGCGGACCCGCGGCGGCCACGTCCATGAGCGCATCCCGGTTGGGCGCCGGTGTCCGCGTCACGATGACGGCGCCCATCGTGCCAAACGGTGGGCTCATCGGGATGAAGTACGGCAGCGAGCTGTCTACCCCGCGCATGACGGAGAGGACCTTGTGTCCCATCTCGTGGGTGGCGAGGATGACCATGAGCGAGAGCGAGAATGCGAGTCCGCCCCCGACCGCGCTGCGGAGATATCCTTCGGCGATCAACGCCGAGGCGTTGTAATAGCCCGCAATGAACGTTGTCGCCAGCGTGGCAACGAACAGGGCCAGGTTCACGGACCATCGCCACTTCCCCCGCGGCGGCCGCGGCACCAGCGCGATGACCTCGCGTCCGTTGCGCCGCCGCAGCAGCGGCAGGTACCCCAGCGGCTCCACCCTGGCGCGCAGCGTGAGAAACCGCGCCTTCGTGTCCGGCCCTGCCAGCACCGCGAACGCGGGCAGGCCTCCGTCGTAAATGATCTCGGTAACGGGGAACACGGAGTCCACGACGCGGCGGAACTCCTCCATCCGCCACAGCAGCTCGGTATCCATGGGCACTCCCATCATACGGATTGACAGGAGAAACGAATAGGGGGACGTTTGCGGTCCCCCTACCATCCATCTTCACCGCTTATCGCGCGCCTAGCGCCGCCGCAGGAACGCGGGAATGTCGAGATCGTTGATCAGGTTTTTGACACCGTTGTCGATCTCGTCCGGCTCGAGCAGGTTCCCTTCATCCTTGCGCTTGGCCATGTCGAAGCCGGTGGCGATGACGGTGATGCGCACCTCGCCGTCCACCTTGTCGTCGATGACCGCGCCGAAGATGATGTTGGCGTCGGGATCGGCCGCGTCCCTGACGATCTGCGCCGCCTCGCTCACCTCCACCAGTCCCAGGTCCAGCCCTCCGGTGACGTTGATCAGCACGCCCCGCGCCCCCTGCATCGACGTCTCGAGCAGCGGGCTGTTGATCGCCGCCTGTGCGGCGCGAATCGCCCGGTCCTCGCCGCTCCCCACGCCGATGCCGATCAGGGCCGAGCCGGCCTCGTGCATGATGGTGCGCACGTCCGCGAAATCGAGGTTGATGAGCCCGGGCACCGTGATCAGGTCGGCGATGCCCTGCACGCCCTGCCGCAGCACGTCGTCCGCGGTGCGGAACGCCTCGATCACGGTCGCGGTGCGGTCGATGATCTGCAGCAACCGGTCGTTGGGGATCGTGATGAGCGTGTTGACCTTTTGCTTGAGGTTGCGCACGCCTTCGTCGGCCGATTGCGCTCTGCGGCGTCCCTCGAACGAAAACGGCTTGGTGACGACGCCGATGGTGAGGGCATTCAACGTCCGGCCGGCTTCCGCCACGATCGGCGCGCCGCCCGTCCCGGTGCCGCCGCCCATCCCCGCGGTGACGAAGACCATGTCGGCGCCTTCGAGCGCCTCGATCAGGTCTTCCTTACTCTCCTCGGCGGCCTGACGGCCGACCTCGGGATCACCGCCCGCGCCGAGGCCTTTGGTGATCTTACTGCCGACGTGGATTTTCTTGTCGGCGTTGCTCATCGCCAGCGCCTGCGCGTCGGTGTTGATGGCGATGAACTCCACCCCGCGCAACCCCGCGCTGATCATACGGTTCACGGCGTTGCTGCCGCCGCCCCCGACTCCCACCACCTTGATCGCCGCGTACCGGCGGAGATCGCGATCAACGTGTGCCATCATCCATCCCCCTTTGGCTCATCGATCCGTGCTGCGTCCTCTGCTGCGACGTCGCGATCTTACGCTCCCGTCACCATCTCCCGCACCCATCCGCGCATGCGTCCCCAGATGCCAGCTCCGTTGGTCTGGCGCACCACATGCGCACCCCGGTGGCGCACCCCGTACAGCACGAGGCCCACCGCCGTCGCATAGATGGGACTGTTCACCGCATCGGTCAGTCCGCCCACCTGTTCCGGCATCCCGACGCGGGCGGGGAGCTCCAGCTTCTCGCTGGCAAACTTGGCGATGCCCCTCAGCAGCGCCGTGCCGCCGGTGAGCACGATGCCCGCCGGGACGAGGTGCGCATAGCCGCTGCGGCGGATCTGCAGGCGGAGCAGGTTGCAGATCTCCTGCAGCCGCGGCTCGATGATCTCGCACAACACCCGCCTCGGCAGGATGCGCGGCTCCCGGTCGCCGACGTTGTGCACCTCGATCAGCTCGCCCTCGCTGGCCTCCGCCGTGGTGGCGGCGCCGAAGCGCAGCTTGAGCTTCTCCGCCTCAGCGACGGGCGTGCGCAGGCCGACCGCAATGTCGCTGGTGACGTGGTGGCCGCCGATCGGCAGGATGGCGGTATGCGTCAGCCCCCCGCTGGCAAAGACGCCGATGGACGTGGTGCCGCCGCCGATGTCCGCGATCACGACCCCCAGTTCCCGCTCCGGCAAGGTCAGCGCCGCTTCCGCGGAGGCCAGCGGCTCGAGCACAACCTCTTCGACTTCGAGCGCCGCCCGCTGCACGCACTTCAGCAGGTTGGCCAGCACCGTCGACGTCCCGGTGACGATATGCGCCTCCACCTCGAGGCGCGCGCCGTACATGCCCACGGGATTGCGAACCCCGTCATGCCCGTCTACGACAAATCCCCGTGGCAGCAGGTGGACGATTTCACGGTCGCTCGCCGGCAGCGCAGCCATGCGCGCCGCGTCGATGACACGCTCTACGTCGGACGAGCCGATCTCGTGGTCGCCGCGGCTGATGGCGACGACGCCGCGTGAGTTGGTCGAGGCGATGTGTTCACCCGAGACGCCGACGTAAAGGGTATCCACCTTCGTCCCAGCCATGCGCTCGGCGCGGTCCACCGCCTCCTCGATCGCGCGCGTGGTCGCATCGAGATCGACGACGATGCCTTTGCGGATTCCCGACGAAGGCACAAGCCCAACACCGGCGATCTGGACATCGCCCTCCTCGTCCACCTCGCCGACGACGGCGCAGACCTTCGTGGTGCCGATGTCCAGCCCGACAATGTGGTCTTTGCGCGACATCCCGCTCACCAGCTTTTGTCCGGCTGCTGCCTACATATGGTATGTTTGCGCAACTTTTCCCCTATATCTTGGGTCAGGATTCCACTGCTAGCGCCGTTCTCCTCCCCGGTTCGCGCTCGCCGGTCTCATCACGACGTTGCCTGAGAAGCGCAGGTCGAGATAGTCCACGGCCAGACGGCGACCCCGGATGGCTTCGAGGATCTGGTGAAGTACAGCGGCGCGTTCCCGCAGCCCGCGCAATGGGCCCAGCCGGACCGTAATGCCGTCCGGCGTAACCAGGATCAGATCTCCCGCGCCGTCCGCCCGCATCTTCGTACCGGGACCCACGACGGCCTGAGGGACCTCATCGAGCGCGTCGATCGCGAGGTGGATGCGCGCATCCGGTAGGCGATCTCCCATCTGCATCCAGGGAGGCGAGAATCGGTCGGTGGTGACCACCGGGAGCCGGCCGGCGGAGGGACGGCTGTCCATCACGAAGCCGGTGCGATCGAGGATCAGATACCGGCCATGAAACGGCACCGCGGCATGTGCCCTTCGCTCGACGACCTCAATCGTGACGCGGCCGTCCAGGGCGAGATGAATCCACGCGCGGGCCACCCGGGGAAGCGTCTCAACAGTTCTCGCGACGCGAACGGGCGACACGGCAAAGCGCGGATCGCCGGGCCGAAGGCCGGAGCGGGCCACGATGGCCGCGGGCGACACATTCTGCGCGCCCTGGACGGTGATCTCGCGAACGGCAAAGAGAGACGAGCCGGGAAGCGAAGCCGTGGCCAGCATGGCGGCCATGACTCCAGAGAAGCGCAGCATCAGTGCGATCGAGCCAACCAGAGAGGTGGGCGGGGAGGTGGAATCCGCCGGCTGGGCACCGGCGGCCGGATGCGCGGGTTGTGTGGTCGTAGCGGCCATAGAGAGTGCGTCGAATGCGTCGTTGAACAGTGCGACGATTGTTAGGTTATGGCGTGCTCTGCGCCGGAAACTCCCCCAGGAATTTGATCTCGGGTTCCAACCGCACTCCGAACTTCTCCATCACCAGTACGGATACCTTGTGCATGAGGCCCACGACGTCAGCCGCGTTCGCGTCCCCGCCATTCAAGATGTAGTTGGCGTGCAGCTCAGACACGCGTGCTCCGCCGAGCTGCAGCCCCTTCCCTCCGGCGAGATCGATCAGCCTGCCGGCGTGGTCGGCGGACGGGTTGCGGAAGACGCAGCCGGAACTCGGGGGTCCAATCGGCTGCGTTTCGCCGCGGTGACGCAGCCAGGCGTCGGTCCGGGCGCGCACCGTTTCCGGGTCGCTCCGCACCAATCGAAGCGTGGCCTCGACCACGACGGTGGGCCGGGTCTGCAGCACGCTGGTACGGTACTGGTAGCCCAGCGCCGCGCCATCGAGGATGCGCTCGCCTTCCGGAGTGATCACTCTGACGCGATGGACGACGTCCTGCATCGCGTGCCCGTGCGCGCCGGCGTTCATGACCACCGCGCCCCCGACCGAGGCCGGAATTCCCCCGGCAAACTCGAGCCCGGACAGCCCGCGGTTGGCCGCGTCCCGCGCGAGATGCGGCAGTCCGGCGCCGGCCTGCGCAACGACGGCATCACCGTCGTATGCGACGTGATCCAGGCCTTTGCCAAGCTTCACCACGACCCCACGGATGCCCGCATCCGAGATCAACACATTGCTGCCGGCCCCCAGCACGATGAACGGGATACGCTCACTGAACAGGTAGCCGGCGGCGGCGCGCGCCTCATCGAGCGTGCGGGGGATGACGAGGACATCGGCCGGACCACCGATGCGGAAGCTGACGTGGCGTCGCAGGGGCTCGTCCTCTCGCACCTCGCGGCAACGCGCGCGAAGCGCCTCCACGAACTTGGCGGTCTCGGTCTTCACGGCCTCGCCAACTACTGGGCCTTTGGGGCTGCGGCCTGCGAGGTGATGGGCGCGCCGGCGGGCGGGACCTCGGGATGCTGCGCGCCGCTGCTCGATGGCGTGTGCTTGCGGAGGCGATCCACCAGCCGGTCCGCAACCTGCCAGATATCCCCGGCGCCGAGGGTGATGACGAGATCGCCAGCGCGCAGGCGCGGGATCAAATGATCGAGCGCGGCCTGCTGGTCGGCCACAAAGGTAACAGGGCGATGAGGCCGTACCGCATTCACGATCAGCTCGGCCGTGACGCCCTGGATGGGATCCTCATCGGCGGGATAAATCTCCGTAATCACCAGGTCGTCCGCGTCCTGGAATGCCTGACTGAACCGCCGGTGGGTGGTCTTCGTCCGCGAAAAGCGGTGCGGTTGGAAGACGGCGACGAGGCGGCGATTGGGCCAGGATTCCTTGGCCGCACGCAGCACCGTCGCCACCTTGATCGGGTTATGCGCGTAGTCGTCGACGACCATGATGCCGTTGACGTCGCCGCGCACATCGAAGCGCCGGCGGACGCCGCGGAACTTCTCCAGCGCCCCGGCCACCTGCTCGAAGCCCAATCCGACTTCCAGGCCGACCGCGGTGGCGGCCAGGGCGTTGCAGATGTTGTATCGCCCCGGTACGGGGATGGCGACCTTGCCGAGCGGGCGGCCCTCGCGGCGGAAGGTGCACTTTGATGTGTGTCCCTCCATGCTGTGGATCTGGGCGGTGTACTGCGAGCGGGGCAGCAGCCCGTAGGTGAACACGCGCGCCTGCACCTTCGGGAGTAGCTGCCGGACGTGCAGATGGTCGGTGCACAACACCGCAAACCCGTCGGAGGGCAGCGTAGACAGAAACTTCGAGAAGGTCTCGACCAGGCGTGCCAGGGTGCGATAGTGGTCCCGGTGATCGGTGATGTCCAGGCTGGTCACGACGGCGGCGGAGGGACGCACGTACAGCAGCGAGCCGTCGCTCTCATCCACTTCGGCCACGACGTGGGCGCCGGATCCGACGCGGACGTTCCCGCCGAGATCTTCCACATCGCCGCCGATCAGCGCCGTGGGGTCCAGTCCGCCCGAGGCGAGCACATGCGCAGTCATGGCGGTCGTGGTGGTCTTGCCGTGCGTACCGACGATCGCGATCCCGAAGGCGCCCTCGAGCACCTGGCCGAGCACCTGCGCCCGGTGCAACACCGGCACGCCCTTGTACCGCGCCGCCACGATCTCGGCGTTCAGATCCGGCACTGCGCGGGAAGCTACCACGACGTCGGCGCCTTCAACATGCGCCGCATCGTGGCCGACATGCACCGTGGCGCCGAGGGCCTCCAGCCGGCGCGTGCCGTCGGACGCGCGGAGGTCGCTGCCGCTGACGCGGTAGCCCTGCGCCAGGAGCACGTGGGCGATGGCGCTCATCCCGGAGCCACCGATCCCGATAAAGTGCACGTGCGACGTCCGCTCGATCACCGCTGCTCCTTACGCGCAACCTGCGCGACCAGTTCTGCCACCTGCGCCGCCGCCCTAGGCCGGCCCATCCGGCGGCTCGCCTCCGCCATCGCGCGCAGCCTCGCAGGATCGCTGCGCAACGCATCGATCACCTCGGCCAGCCGCGCGGCGCTCAGATCCCGGTCCAGCACGACGACCGCGGCGCCCTCCGCTTCCATCAACCGGGCGTTGGACTCCTGATGCCCCGCGGCCGCGTAGGGATACGGCACCGCTACGAGCGGCAACCCGTTCGCGGTGACCTCGGCGAGCGTACCGGCGCCGGCCCGGCACACCACGAGATCCGCGCACGCATAAGCGTCGGCGATATTCTCAATATACCCGACCGCCACGTACCGCGGCGCCTGAATCTCCAGGGCCCGCGTGCGCGAGCGCTCTTCATGTCCTTTACCCGTCTGATGGAGAATCTGGACCGACCCCGCATCACGCAACTGCGCCGCCGCGGCGAGCATCGCCTCATTCAGGCTCTGCGCCCCCTGGCTGCCGCCCAGCACCAGCATGGTGAACACGCCGGGATGCAGCCCGAAGCGCAGAAGCGCGCGATCGCGCCCTCCTCCAACTGCGCTGCCGCGGATCGGCACCCCGGTGACCATCGCCTGATGAGGAAACTGCATACGCACGCGTTCATGCGGAAGCGATACCGCGGCCGCCCAGCGCGCGAGCAACCGATTGGTCATGCCGGCAAACACATTCTGTTCTTGGAGCAGGAGCGGGATGCGCAGTAACACTGCCGCGGCACCTACAGGTGCCGCAACATATCCACCCGTGGCCACGACCACATCAGGACGTAACCGGATGAGGATGACGATCGATTGGAGCATGCCGATCGCCAGCGCCCCCAGCGCCCACAACGCCCGAAGCGACGGACGGCGCGGGAGCTGCCGCGCTGAGACGCGGCGAAACGGCCAGCCTTCCTGGGGGACGAGCCGGCCTTCGAGGCCTCTTGATCCGATGAAGAGGATCTCTGTCCGCGGATCGCGCTCCCGCAGGGCTGCCGCCACCGCCAATCCGGGATAGATGTGGCCGCCCGTTCCCCCGCAGGCAATCACCACACGCATGGCCTATCGGACCGGCGCGACGGATCGCTGGGGCGATTCCGCAATCCCGGGCGACTCTGCGCTCTTGGAATACTGCGAGATGTTGAGCAGCATCCCCACGCCGATCATCGTGAAGAGCAGCGAAGAGCCGCCGAAGCTCACGAACGGCAGAGGGACGCCGGTGATGGGAAAGACTCCCGCGGTCACCCCGATGTTGATAATGGCCTGGATGAGGACGATCGTGGTGATTCCCGCAGCGAACAGACTGCCGAACTGATCCGGCGCACGGCGCGCAACACCGTAGCCACGTAGGGCAAACACCGCAAACAGCAGCAGCACGGCCGCGGTGCCGAGCAGCCCCAGCTCCTCGCCCAGAATCGCGAAGATGAAATCCGTGTGCCGCTCCGGCAGGTAGAAGAATTTCTGGCGGCTGGCGCCCAACCCGACGCCGAAGAGTCCGCCCGAGCCCAGCGCCAGCAGCGACTGGATGATGTGAAAGCCATAGCCCTGCGGGTCGGCCCATGGATCGAGAAAGGCCAGGATGCGCCGGCGGCGGTACTCCTCACCGAGGATGGCCAGCGCGACACCGGGGGCGCCCACGACGGCGAGGCCGAAGAGGTGGCGCATCCGCGCGCCCGCCATGAACAGCATCGTGAGCGTGAGCAGACCCAGCAGGATTGCCGTCCCCAGGTCGGGCTGGAGCAGCACCAGGCCGAACATCAAGGCCGTGACCAGCACCGGCGGCAGCACGCCGCGGCCAAACTCGCCGAGCGCCGGTCCGCGGTTGGCCAGGAAGTTGGCAAGGTAGAGGGCCAGGACGAGTTTCGCGCTCTCCGAGGGCTGAAACGACAGCGGCCCGCCCAGCGAGATCCAGCGCCGCGCGCCACCGGCCACGCGGCCGATCCCGGGAACCAGGACGAGGACGAGCGAGACCACGCTGACTAGCAGCAGCAGCGGCACGAAGCGGCGGAAGGTCGCGTAGTGGATGCGCTGCGTGACAAGAAGAGCGGCGACTCCGAGTGCCACCCAGAGGGCCTGACGCTTCAGGAAGAAGGCGGGATCGCCGAGACGGTCGCCGGCCACGATTGAGCTGGCGCTGTAGACCATCACCACGCCGATCGCCGCTAGGGCGATGACCGGCACCACGAGCCAGTAATCCGGAGTGCGTCGGTGTATCAAGTCCGTTGGAGGTGCGTCGTCATC
The DNA here is from genome assembly GCA_020028535.1 of Armatimonadota bacterium. Taxonomy (GTDB): domain Bacteria; phylum Sysuimicrobiota; class Sysuimicrobiia; order Sysuimicrobiales; family Kaftiobacteriaceae; genus Kaftiobacterium. The sequence continues at coordinate 11,226 of JAIBHM010000031.1, forward strand.
AAGATCTTGGGTCAGGTCGTGCGGAGTTCCTTCCGCACAAGCTCGACAAACCGGTCCCCACGCTGCCGGTAATCACGGAACTGGTCGAAGCTCTCGCATCCCGGTGAGAGCAGCACCGCCTCCCCCGCCCTCGCCATGTCTGCCGCCTCGGTCACCGCGCGGTCAAGTGTTCCGACTTCGCGGACGTCGGCGCGCAATCCGGCCAGCGCCCGCTTGAGCAGTGGCGCCGTCGCCCCAATCAACAGCACGCTGCGTACGGGGCTGGATTCCAGGGCTGCCCGCACGGGAGCGAACTCTTCAATTGTCGCCTTCGGACGCGCGCCGCCGGCAATGAGCACGAATGGCCGGTCCATACTCGCGATCGCGGCCGCCGCCGCGGCGGGGTTGGTCGCCAGAGAGTCCTCATAGTATCGCACGCCGCCGGTTTCGCCGACCAACCGGAAGCGGTAGGGCAATCCTTTGAAGTCGGCGAGGACACCGGCCATTGCGGGTGTGGAGGCCTCCGCGAGCGACGCTGCCAGGGAGGCGGCGAGTGCGTTCTCGACGGCGTGCCGGGCCGGCAGCTGCAGCACCGACAGAGGGAAGGTCTGCTGCATCCCGTTCCGGTCGATCACCACCGTCCCGTTCTGGACGTAGGCACCGGGCGCCAGCCGGCGGGTCCCGCTAAAGAAGTAGGGGTGCCGGGCGTGCGCAGCGAGCGCCACGGTGTACGCATTGTCGGCATTCAGCACGGCCAGGTCGTCATCGCGCTGATGACGGATCAGGTTGGCTTTGACGTTCACGTAGGCGTCCATGGAGCCGTGATCATCCAGGTGGTGCGGGGCGATGTTGGTGATCACCCCGATGCGCGGGCTGTAGGGAAGGTCCACGAGCTGCCGGTTGCTGATCTCGAGCACCAGCCAGTCGGTGGGCCGGATCTGGTCGAGATAGTAGAGGATAGGCACGTGGGACCGGTCGTTGCCCGAGAAGAATGCCCTGCGCCCGGAGCGCAACAGCATCTGGTGGATCAGGTAGGCGACAGTGAACTTGCCGTTGGTGCCCGTCACGCCGATGATCGGGCACGGGCACTCCTCAAAGAACAAGTGCGTCATCGAGCTGAATGGGACTCCCCGGTCACGCAACACGCGCAGCGGGGCGTTCTCGGGGTAGCGAAACCACGATTGCGGAACGAAGATGACCTCGGCCCGGTCGATGCCCTGCAGATACCGGTCGCGCCACTGGAACGTAATCGGATGGGCCACCAAGCGCCTGGCGGCCTCCGCGCGGGGTCCGGGCTCCAGCCACTGGTGGGTGCGGTCAAATTCTGCGAGGAACTCGTCCCGCGGATGGACCTCGTGGGCCGTGATCGTCGCAATGCCCCGGCTCACCAGGAAGTCTACGACCGTCGCCCCCTCGGTGCCTGCGGCACCGAGTACATGAATGTTCTTTCCTTTATAGAAGGCGAGGCGGGATGCCGGCATTAGAAGATCACAGTCAGCCCAAAGAGCGCGGCGAAGGCGGCGACGAGCCAGAGCCTCGTCACCGTCTGAGTCTCGCTCCACCCTGAGAGCTCGAAGTGATGGTGCAGCGGGCTCATACGGAACAGCCGCTTCCCGCCTGTACTCTTGAAGTACGCCACCTGTAGAATGACCGACGCGGCCTCCAGCACGAAGACGAGCCCAACGAGGAACAGCGTGAGCTCCGTCTTGGTGATGATGGCGATGGCCGCGAGGACGGCTCCCAGCGCATTGCTGCCGACGTCGCCCATGATCACAGCGGCGGGGTGGGCGTTGAACCAGACGAACCCCAGGCATGCTCCGGCGAGCGCCGACGCCAAGATGGCCAGCTCCGGCTGTCCCACGCGCATCGCGATCGCGGCGTACGCGCCCGATGCGATGGCTACCGTTCCGCCCGCGAGCCCGTCGAGCCCGTCGGTCAGGTTCACCGCGTTGG
>JAIBHM010000032.1 GCA_020028535.1 Armatimonadota bacterium
CCAGACGCGGCCCAGACGCTGCGTGCCGCGGGCGTGCTGCTGTTCCAGAGCGGCAGCACCGCCGAAGCCCACGCGGTTCTGCAGCAGGCTCTTCGGATGCAGGAGCGGGCCGGCGACAGCCGCAACCGCGCCGCGACACTGAACGATCTGGCGCGCGTCCTCACCCAGCAGGGCAAAGCGGCGGAGGCGCACGCCAACACGAAAGCGGCGCTGGAGCTGGCCGATGCGCATCACAACCAGACGCAGAAGGCAGAGATCCTGGTGACGATGGCGCACATCGCCCGCCAGCAGCGCCGGTGGAAGCAGGCGGCGGACCTCCTCAAAGAGGCACTGGAGATCTTCCGGAAGACGCGGATGACGGCGGAGGTCGGCGAAACGGCGCGCGAGCTCGGTATGCTGCTCAAGGAGCGCGGGGAACACGCAGAGGCCGCAGATTATCTGGCGATGGCGATCTCGACGGAACGACCGGAGAAGCCGCGCCGCTAGCGCATCACCACCGGCCTTCGCCTGAAACCCCGATCGTCCCCGGCCTTGTGGATCATGCCGGCTTCTGGAGTACGAAGCTGAGATACGCGCCCCGCCCATGGGCGAGCATCTCATAGAAACGAGTCCCCGCCATACCGGCGAACGCCTGAAATGAACCTTGCATCACGCCGGGTACCTTTCGGTTGATCAGCGCCGCCCGCCGTGGGGTGTCCAGCTCCAGGGCCCGGAGGACGTTGCGTGTGATATCCCGCTCACGTAGAACCCGAAAGCCCGGCGCGCGAACCTGCGTCTGCAGTCGGCCGACTGCCTCGTGAAAGCGCAGATCGGCATAAAGCAACAGACCGCCCGGACGGAGCACCCGGAATACCTCGGCAAGGAAGTTCTCCATCACCGGGTAGCAGTGCGACGACTCCACGTTGACGACGGCGTCAAACCTCGCCGGGGGGAACGGCAGCGCCTGAGCGTCGCCGCACACGAACTGCACGTGCTGGCCGTGCCCGCGGATGCGGCTGAGCGTGAGCGCGCGCGGCGACAGATCCAGGCCGACCAGGAACCGGGGTCGCAGGTACCTGGCCATGTAGCCGACACCTCCCCCGCGGCCGCAGCCGACCTCGAGCACGTCTTTGCCCGGCAACTCTCCGGTGTCGATCACATGGTGGTAGAGCTGGATCGCCAGACGGTCGTGTTCGTCGGCGGGTTCGAGCACAGGCGCCGGGGACGCCGCATCGACAAACCCGTAGTTCATGAACAGCCACTCCGGGTCGCGGTCGCGGGCCATCCGTTCGTAGAGCCGACTCCAGAACGCGCGCTTCAATTGGGGGAAGACCCGGCCGAAGTACCCCAGCATTCGCGTCAGCATGTCATCTCGATTCCATCATGGTGTGGGACCGCCCTTCCACCCCGAAGCAGCCCGGCACCGGGAAGGCCTGCGGAATCCATCGAAAGCCAGTAGAACCATGTCGAGCCTGCCCACCGGCACGGTCACGTTCCTCTTCACCGACATCGAGGGCTCGACGCGCCTCCTCCACCGCCTCGGTGACGAGTACGCCGCGTTGCTCGAGGAATACCACACGCTGCTCCGGACGATCGCATCAGGCCATGGAGGTCAGGAAGTCGATGCGACGGGCGACGGCATGTTCTTCGCGTTTGCGCGGGCACGCGACGGGGTCATCGCCGCCGTGGAAATACAACGGGCCATTGCCGGTCGCAAGTGGCCGGGAGATGTCGACCTGAAGGTCCGCGTCGGCCTCCACACCGGGGAGCCCGCGCGGGCGCAGACAGGGTATGTGGGGATGGACGTACACCGCGCGGCCCGTATCTGTAGCGCCGGGCACGGCGGCCAGATCATCCTCTCCGAAGCGGTCCAGGTGCTGCTGGAGCACAACCTCGCTCCAGGCATCTCGCTGCGCGATCTCGGCAGCCATCGTCTGAAAGACCTCGCCAAGCCCATCCGGTTGTTCCAGGTGCTCGCCGGGGGACTGGCGGCCGAGTTCCCATCCTTGAGATCACTCAACGTGCGCCGCCACAACCTGCCCCTCCAGTTGACGAGCTTCGTGGGGCGTGAGCGTGAGATCCGTGAAGTGAAAGCGCTGCTCGGCGGCACGCGGCTGCTCACGTTGACCGGCGTGGGCGGAGTGGGCAAGACGCGAATGGCCCTGCAGGTGGCCGCGGACGTTCTGGACGAGTTTCCCGACGGCGTCTGGGTCGTCGAGCTGGGCCGCATCTCCAATCCAGCGTTGATTCCCCACAGCGTGGCATCGGCCGTCGGCGCACTGGAGGAGCAGGGCGGCCGGCCGCTCACCGAGACCCTCATCGATTTCCTGCGGCCGCAGACCGTGCTGGTGATCCTCGACAACTGCGAGCATCTGCTTACAGACTGCGCCAATCTCGCGCTGGGGCTGCTGCGGGCCTGCCGGTCCCTGCGCATCATCGCCACGAGCCGCGAACCGCTCGGCGTGCCGGGCGAACTCACGTATCGTGTCTCCTCGCTCGCGCTGCCGGAAGGGGCGGAGCCCCACTCAGAAGCCGTGCGTCTGTTCATCGACCGGGCATCCAGCAGCCGGCCGGGCTTCGAGCTTCGAAACGGCAGCCTGACTGCCGTGGCCGAGATTTGCCGGCACCTGGACGGCATTCCCCTGGCGATCGAACTGGCTGCAGCGCGCGTGAAGGTCCTTGCCCCGGAGCAGATCGCGGCCCGGCTCGTCGACCGCTTCCGCCTGCTTACCGTCGGCACGCGCACGTCGCTGCCCCAACACCAGACGCTGCGCGCGGTGATGGATTGGAGCTACCACCTCCTGTCCGAGGGCGAACAGGTGCTGCTGCGCCGCCTCGCCGTATTCGCAGGCAGCTTCCCACTCGAGGCGGCCGAATCATCGTGCGCCGGGGGCGGGGTCGGTGAGCAGGACGTGTTCGAACTACTGACCAGGCTCGTGGACAAATCCCTCGTCGTGACGGAGGAACATCCGGGAACGGTGCGCTACCGATTGCTGGAAACCGTCCGTGAGTACGGCCGGGAGAAGCTCCGCGACGCGGGGGAGTTTGCCACCATCCACGCGCGGCACCGCGATTGGTACCTTGCGTTGGCCGAACGCGCTGCGCCCGAGATTCTCTCCGGGCCGCAGCAGCGCGAATGGCTGGACCGTGTCGACGTGGAGCATGACAACCTTCGGGCCGCGCTCGAATGGAGCCACGAAGCTCCGGACGGCGCCGAGCCGATGCTGCGGCTCGCGGGCGCATTGTGGTGGTACTGGTTCACGCGGGGGTTCTGGACCGAGGCGCGGGAATGGCTCGTGCGGGCGCTTGACAGGCAAGAGAGCGCCTCCGCGCAGGTCCGCTCTCGGGCCCTGGTGGGCCTGGCCTTTATCCTCTGGGTGCACGGTGAACCGAATCGCACGGCGGCTTTGGCCGAAGAAAGTCTGACTCTCTCTGAAGCCAGTGGGGACGCCTGGGGAACAGCAGCGGCCCTGCTCGCGCTGGGCATCGTCGCCTCAGAGGGCGGCGCGATGCCACGTGCCGTGCAGGTTCTCGAGCGTTCCCTCACCCTGTTCCAGACGCTCCAGCACCCCGTCGGCATCGCCATTTCGCAGCTCTATCTCGGGTACGCCGTCGCAGGCCACGACTACGCCAGGGCTGTTCACCTCTTCGAAAACAGCCACGCGCTCCTCCGGCGGATCGGAGACCGACGCAGCCTCGCCGTCGTCGTCGGCACCCTCGGCGACGCGGCATGGCTGCAAGGCGACTATGGCCGGGCGGTCGAGTTGTACGAGGAGTGTGGAGCGCTCGGGCGGGAGTTGGGATACCGGGAGCGCATCGCGTATTCCCTGCTCGGCCTCGGCGGAGTGGCGAGCGCACGTGGGGAATATGAGGCGGCCATCGCGCTGGCGGAGCAAAGCCTGGAGACGTACCGGCAGATCACATGGAAGATGGGCATCGGTCTGTGCCTGCGCCGTCTGGGGACGACCGCAGCGAACCACAAAGACTTCACGAGAGCAAGGGAGTGGTTCCAGGAAGCGCTGGAGATCTTCCAAGAGCTGGAGCAGCCCAGCCACATCGGCGACGTGTTGGACGGGCTCGGCGTCGTCTCGGGAGGTACGGGCGATCCCGACGGCGCAGCGGCCTTATACGAGCGGGCGCTGGAGCTATTCCGGCAGGTGAATGACGGTCTGGGGATCGCGGAAGTCCTCGTGCATCAAGGGAAGATCGCACAGCGGCAAGGGGATGCGGCTACGGCGCTCACGAAATACCGGAGCGCGTTGACCATCCGCAGGGACTTCGGGTTCAAGCTCGGAATTGCCGAATGCCTGGAAGCGCTCGCATCCCTTGCCCTTCAAGGCGACGCACCCTCACGTGGAGCGCATCTGCTGGGCGCGGCCGCGGCGATCCGGGAGAGCATCGATGCGCCGATCCCACCGCTCGACCGCGACGACGTGGAGCAGGCTGAACGGACGGCGCGAAAGAGGCTCGGAGAAAGATTTTCCGAACTCTACGACGAAGGCCGGAAACTGGCACTGAACCGGGCGGTGAGCGCAGGGCTCGGAAATCACGACTGAACGACGGCGAGGGAAGATGGACGGCAGACGCGAGGAGCAGTTGCTGCTGGCGGGCCTGGTGTACGCGACCCCCTGCTTGCTGGGTATCGGCGGCTCCTGGGACGCGCACTGGCATTGGACGATAGGCCGCGACACCATCTGGCTTCCCGCGCACATGCTGCTGTACGCAGGAATCGCCCTCAACGGCTTGCTGGCGTTGTTCATGCTCGCGCGGGGACGTCGCGATCCGGCCGCACTCTTTGTTGCCGGCGGCGTCGCCACGATTCTCGGCGCAGCGATCTTCGACGGAGTCTGGCACATCACGATCGGAGACCGGATGGTCTGGAGTCCACCCCACGTGCTCTTCGTGGTGGGAAGTATGGCCATCGGCTTCGGGATGGCCGCGGAGTTTGTTCGCGCGGGGCGTCTGGGTATCGTCTCACAGTCCACCGTCACGTGGGCCGTGCGTACGATGGCCACGGCGTTTCTCGTCGCGGCCTACTTCGGCCTGGTACCCACGGCCATGCTCGTCTTCCATCCGGAGAACGCGGACAAGACACTCCTCTTCGAGCCCAGCCCGATGACGCTTTTGATCCTCATGAGCGGGGTGATGCCGGCGACAATGGTCCTGGCTATCCGGGCGGTGGGGGTGGCTGCCGTCCCCGTCCTGACGGGGACGACCATCGGCTTTTGGGGCCTGCAGCAGGCCTTCCACCTCGTCTTCACAAGACCGGTTGCCGGCGTGTTGGGCTATGCCGTCAAAACCACGCCGCTGCTGGCCTGGCCTTTCGAGCTGGCGGTCTTTGTGGTGGCCATGGCGCCGCTCGCAGCGATCGGACCGCGCCTGGGGCGCCAGCCCGAGGTGGCGGGGGCGGTGACCGGCGCTTTCTACGCGGTCGCCGTGCAACTCTGGCTGATCCTGGCCGACGCTCCAGCCCGTGTCAACCCGGGGGTCGCTCTGTTTTCCATCCTTCTAGGTACGGTCAGCGCTTACGCCGGCGCCTGGTTTGCCGACTGGATCTGGGGCTTTTCTGGGCTAATTCCCCGTACCAAACCGCGAACTTCCTGATATAATCGAGGTCCATCCGTTTTGGCAGGCAGACAAATCGGCGAGGGGGCGTTCCGTCTGACTCTACTGAGTCGGTTCACGCTTGCCAGCGCTCTGCTTGCAATAATCTTTGCTCTTGTATTGGGGACGTTTGTCGCTGCTCAGGCGATGCACGCCGGCCTCAATGACGCAGCCGCGACGACCGTTCAGGCGGCCGACAGCCTTCTGAACCCTTACCTCGTTAAGGGCGATTTCGTCCATCCACTCTGGCCGGCCCGTGTCACCACCCTCGACAGCCTCATCACGCCCCACGTCCTTGAAAACGGTATCGAGCAGGTGCGGTTGTGGAGCCCCGACGGCAACGTCGTATATTCGAGCACGCATGAAGAAATTGGCAAGGAGATCCCTCAACCAACCGAGCTGACGGCTGCGTTGGCGGGCCGTCCTGTGGCGGCGATTCGTCCTGCGCCTACCGGCAACGGGAATGGCGCAGCGAAGGTGCTGACCGTATACGCACCGGTCCGGCTTTTGGGGGCCACCAGCCCCAACGGCGCGTACGAGGTCAGCCTCGACGCCGCCCCGCTGCTGGCGCAGATCCGCGGGGCGCGCATTCGGGCCTGGACGCTTGTCCTGAGCGGCACGGCCATCCTTTATGCGACACTGATCGGCCTCGTCCTTCGCACGTCACGGGCGATGGTGCGCAAGCAGCGCGAACTTCACGAAGCATTCGAGGGGACGATTCGTTCCCTCGCGGCGGCGATCGACGCGAAGGACGCGTATACAGGGGGCCACTCCTCGGAAGTCAGTAGACACGCCGAGGCGATCGCCCGCGCCCTGCACCTCTCGGGGCGGGACGTCGAGGCGATGCGCATCGCCGGCTACCTCCACGACCTGGGAAAGATCGGGATTCCCGATCACATCTTGCGCAAGGCGGGACCGCTTGACCCGAACGAGCGCGCGAAGATCCGCAGTCACTCCCTCATCGGCTACCGCATCGTCAAACCGATCCCTGTCGATGAGCGGGTGAAGCTCGCCGTGCTGCACAACCACGAGCGGTGGGACGGCGGCGGGTACCCGGACGGCCTGCACGGAGACGAGATCCCCATCCATGCCCGCATCCTGATGGTAGCGGACGCCTATGAGGCCATGACCTCGTCGCGTCCATACCGGCGGGCGTTGGACCGGGACGAAGCGATTGCCCAGCTGCGCGCGGAGTCGAGCAAGCAATTTGATCCCGACGTCGTGGAGGCGTTCGTGCGGGTGCTGGACAGCGCCAGAAAGCCGGTTCGAATCCGCTCGCGCTCCCGGGCACGGGCGGCGTCAGATCCCACAGTCCTGCCGTAACCACCGGTCTGATCCGTTCCACCCCTCACCTGCCGCGATGCGATACTGCGCGGTGTGAAAATCGTCCTGGCATCGGCGTCGCCAAGGCGCGCCGAACTCCTCAGACAGCTCGGGCTTACGTTCACGATTCATGCGCCTTACGGCGGGGATGACCCGGAAGATGTCGCTCCAGCCGGCCCTGCGCCAGGTCAAGATCCTCTGGCCGCGGCTCAGGATACCGCGCGGCGGCTGGCCGCGGCGAAGGCTGAGATCGCGTCGCGAACTCACCCAGACGCAGTGGTGATCGCAGCCGACACCATCGTCGTCGCCGGTGACCGGTTTCTCGGAAAACCGCGTCATGCCGGCGACGCCCGGGACATGCTGAGGTCCATCTCGGGACGGCGGCACCACGTCGTGACCGGCGTCGCGGTCGTTCACGGGCGGAAGAACCTCAGCCTCGCGGACAGCGCGGTGACAGCGGTCTGGTTCCGGGAGTTGGGAGACGACGAAATCGCGCGGTACGTGGAAACGCGAGAATCATTGGACAAGGCCGGCGCGTACGGCATTCAGGGCAAAGGGGCGGTGTTCGTGGAACGGTTGGAGGGTGACTACTTCAACGTTGTCGGCCTTCCGCTGCTCACCCTGGCCTCGATGCTTGAACGTGCCGGAGTGCGCGTGTTCTGACGCTCAGGTATAATTGGTTGGAGCGCGGAGGGGTGCCCCGAACTGGCTAAGGGACCGGTCTCGAAAACCGGCGGGGCGCAAGCCCCTTGTGGGTTCGAGTCCCACCCCCTCCGCCACGTCGCCTGGACTAGCTTTTTGCTGGTGAGATTAGGGGCCGCCCGGCACTCCAGCGGGTGGTCCGGGCACCCGGTCTGGTTTCCCCCGTCCTTCTGCGGCGGTTGTGCCTCCTTCTGACCGGCCGCCGGACATGACAGCCGCCACGGCTTTGCCGAGCTCGCCGGGATGGATGCCAAGCTCCTGTGCGATCTCGCCCAGCCCCTTCCCGCCCTCAAACATCCCGCGGATATCACCGACCGATCGGCCTGACTCTTGGCTGAGGAACAGAGTCATGATGATCACACCCCAGCCGTAGTCGTCGTCGCGCATGGCCTGGATATCATCCTCGGTGCCGGGGAAGACCGCTGTGATGCGACCAATCATCATCTGCTCATCATCCTCTTGCGCGAATGCGGCCGAGGGGAACGCGACGAGTGAGACACATACAGCTAGCGCGATACACCGGATCAGACTAACCACCGACAACACCCCCTGGAGAGATTGGCGTCTCTTCGCGCACTACCGCGCGAAGGCCAGGACCTTCCGCCTACCGGTGAACAGTTCCCATCTTGAGGCCGAGTGAAGTCTTTCAAAAGTATAGCAAATTTGCATGCCCTAGGTGGGGAACAAGGGGATCCCCAGGAAGCTCTGAGAATTACATAGGCGACCTCCGTGGCCACTCAACTCCGCAGGTACACCATCAATCGAGGCAAGCTGGACGACTTTGTCGCAGCGTGGAAGAACGGCGTCTACCCTCTGCGCCAGCGGCACGGGTTCCACATCGAGGGAGCATGGGTCATCCGTGAGCGGAACGAGTTCGTCTGGCTGATGAGTTACGAGGGGGACGACTGGGAGGCGAAGGATAAGGCGTATTACGCATCGCCCGAGCGCGCGGCATTGGAGCCGGACCCGGCGCAATGGATCGCCCGGGCAGAGCACTGGTTTGTCGCCTCCGTTCTCCCAGGAAGATAGAGCATGTGAAGCACATCAAGACCGCTGGGCTGGTGACGTTCTTTCGGGTCGTCGGCTCCACGCGCCGATCGCAGGCCGCGACGATGGTCCTGCGGCCCGGAGATTCCACGGGCGGGGAGGACAACCGCCACGAGAAGTCGGACCAGTGGCTCTACGTCGTCTCCGGGGAGGGACAGGCGCTTGTGAAAGGCCGGAAGGTCTCGCTGCACACAGGCTCGCTGCTGCTGATCGAAGCGGGAGAAATGCACGAGATCAAGAACAGCGGGGCGCAGCCGTTGGTCACCATCAACGTCTACGCCCCGCCGGCCTACTAGAGTCTTCTAAGGGGCCGGTCTGGCCGCCGCTGCGACGACGTTGATCGCGCCGGTCTGACCACGCGAGCCGTGATCGAAGACCCCGCATACGAACGGGAACGATCCCGCCTCGCTTGCCACGAACTCCAGTTCGAACTTCTTTCCCGGTTCTGCCGCGAAGAACCGCCGCTCGTCGCCGACGCCGGTCCGGAACTCGCCGGTGGCCTTCGGCTCGATCCGCATGAACAGCCGCGAGGCAATGCTGTGATTGCGGCGGTCGGGGTCATCGTTGCTGAACTGCAGGACGACGGTATCGCCTCGATTCACGGTGATGAGGCTGGGCGTGAACATGTACGACACCATACTGATCTGAAAGACCTTGCGGGAACCGGTCTGCGCTTGGGCCGGTGAAGTCACCACCGGTAACACGAGGGCCACCAGCAGCATCAGGATGACAAGGCCACCGAGAACGCCGAGCACGGCGCGCATGCGCATGAGACAGATCCTCCTCCAGCAATTGGAATTTCTTCAGCAGTACTCCGTTTGTGTAACGGAACCTTCACAGGAGTGTGTCCGGACTGCGTCAAATCCTCGCTCGCACACGATGAACGCGACCACATGCCCGACCTGTGGAGTCCCCAATCCCGCGGGCGCAAAGTTCTGCGGGAACTGCGGCGCAGCGCTGAAGTCCGCCTGTCCGGAGTGTGGGGCCGAGGTCCCGGAGGGGGCGAAGTTCTGCGCCAACTGCGGGATTCGTCTGGGAGGCGGTGGGACATCCGCCGCGCGCGGCCAGGGGTCCGTGCTGACCGAAGAGACGCGCAAGGTCATCACGGTCCTGTTCGCCGACCTTGTGGGATCCACCGGCCTGATGGAGAGGCTCGATCCGGAAGAGGCCCGCGAGGTGGTCAAGAAATTTTACACTGTCGTCCAGGGTGTTGTCGAAGAGTGGTTCGGCGGGAAGGTGGCCAACTACGTCGGCGACGCTGTCCTCGCCTTCTTCGGGCTGCCCGCGGCCCACGAGGACGACCCGGAGCGGGCGGTGCGAGCCGGGCTCGCCATCCAGCAGGCCATGCCTGTCCTGAACACCCACCTGGCCTCCGCGCACGGCGTCCAGTTAGCCGCGCGTGTCGGCATCAACACCGGCGAGGTCGTAGCCGCTTCTGGGTCCTCCTTCGAGCGCGACTTCATCGTTTCCGACGCGGTCACAACGGCAGCACGCCTGCAGCAGACCGTCCCCGCGGGCTCGGTTGTCGTCGGTGAGCGGACTCACCGCTTGACCAAAGACGCGATCGAGTACCGTGATCTTCCGCCCCTTTCCGTAAAGGGAAAAAGCGGTCCGTTGAACGTCTGGGCAGCCGTGGGCGCTCTCCCCGAGCGCCCGGACATCCGCCGGGTCACCGCTCCATTGATCGGCCGCCATGGAGAGCTCGGCATTCTGCGCCACCTCTACCAGCGCAGCCGCGACGACAGCCGTGTGCACCTGGTCACCATCCTCGGCCAGCCCGGCGTGGGCAAGAGCCGGTTGATGCGTGAGTTTCTCGCGGAGGTTCGCGAGAAGGACCCCGCGCCGCTCGTCCTGCGCGGCCGCAGCGTCGCGTTCGGGGGACAGATCGGCTACCATGCGCTGCTGGATATCCTGCGCTTTCAGGCCGGACTGCTCGACACCGACGCCCCCAACACGGTGCGGACGAAGCTCGAGGCGTGGCTCGGCGGCATCCTGCCGGACCGGCGCCAGCTGCTCGATGGCCTGCTGCTAACGTTCGGGACCGAGGATGACGCCGCAGATCCTGGCCGCATTCGCCGTTTGCTCTTCGACGCGTGGCGAGCACTCGTTACGGGACTCGCCTCAGGGGGTCGTCCCGTGGTGCTCGCATTTGAGGACCTGCATTGGGCGGATGACGGGGTGCTCGACCTCGTCGAGTTGCTGACCGAACGCAGCGAACGCGTGCCGTTGTTCACCGTCTGCCTGGCGCGGCCCGAATTGCTCGAGCGGCGCCCCTCATGGGCCGGCGGCCGGCGCAACGCCACCAATATGGACCTCGAACCGCTCCGCCAGGACGAGGCAGAGCAGCTGGTCACCGCACTGGGCAGTCAGGGCCTCACCCAGGACACCGTGACGCGGATCGCGCAGCGCGCCGGCGGCAATCCGCTTTTTGTCGAGGAGCTCATGCGGATGATGATTGAGGGCAGCACTCCCGGCTCGCAGATCCCGGACACTGTTCAGGCGGTGCTGACTGCTCGCATCGATCGCCTGCTGCAGAGTGAACGGCGGGCGCTGCAGGCGGCGTCGGTGATCGGGCGGACCTTCTGGCCTTCGGCGGTTGGGACGATCGCCGCGCTCAGCACCGACGAGACACAGGAAGCTCTCCGCGTGCTCGTCAATAAGGAGCTCATCGTCCAGCGCCCGGTGTCCGCGGTTGGAGACGAACGCGAATACGCCTTCCGTCATATCCTCACGCGCGACGTCGCCTATGGCATGATCACCAAAACGCAGCGGCAGCGTGCCCACGCCGAGGCCGGGCGGTGGATTGAATCTCGCTTTGGTGACCGTGTGGAGGAAGTCATCGAGATCCTCGCCGAGCACATGCGGGTGGCCGAGGATGATCGCGCGGTCGACTACCTCCACCGCGCCGCGAACAAGGCCCGCCGCCTCTATGCAAACGACGACGCGCTGCGGTTGTTTGATCAGACCGTGGACGCCGCGCGACGGGTCAAACTACCGTCTCGCCGGCTTGCGGAGATCCTGCGGGATCGAGGCGACGTTCACCAGCTCCGGGGCGACTACCAGGCCGGCATGCTGGACTTCGAAGATGGACTGCGCCTTGCCCGCGCAGCCGGAGATCCATCCATGGAGGCGGTGCTGGAAAGCCGCGTGGGCCTTGTGTTTCACCGGCAGTTGAAGTTGGGTGATGCAGAAATGCACTACCGCCGCGCGGCGGATATCGCCCGCGGAGCCGGCAACAATCTCGTCCTGGGCCAGTCCCTCGTGGACCTGGCCAACATTGCCTGGGACCGTGGCAGCGTGGATCCTGGCGACCCGTCGTTCATGGAAGGCATTGCGCTGTTACGTGATGCGGGCGAACCTTCAGCCCTGGCGCGCGGGCTGAACATGCTGGCCATGTCTCACCTGCGGGTGGGGAACGGCACGGCCGCCATCGCGGCGGCCGAAGAGGCACTGGCCGCCGCGCGGTTGGCCGGCGACAAGTCGAAAGAGGCGACAAGCCTCAGCTATCTGACCGTCATCAACATGTACCTGGGCCGCTATCCGGACGCCGTCCGCTACGGCCGCCCCGCCTTGGCCCTGGCGCGCGAGATTGAGGACCGCCGCCGCGAGGCCTATACCATGGACTTCCTGGCGCGCGTGCAGCTGTCCGTCGGAGCATGGGGTGAAGCCGTCCAGTTGCTGGAAGATAGTCTGCCGCTGATGCGCCTGTACGCGCCCGGTCACGTGCCTTGGGGTCTGCTGATGCTGGGAATGGCTTATGACGAGATTGGGGACCCGGATCGCGCCCGCCCGTACCTGGAAGAGTGCATGGGAATTGAGACCGCTTCTGCCTCGTTTTGGCAGCCCATCGTGATTGCGCGGGCCGTCGTCGCGAAGGTGACGCAGGACCGCACCCTCCTCGCCAGAGTGATTGAGGAGATGGAAACGCTCCCGTGGGGCGAGTTCCTGCCGGGTGATGCCGAGCCATTGCTCCCGGTGGGCGATGCGCTCACGGCGCTCGGCGCGTACGACGCGCTGGCACGGTTGGTGAGCTCTCACCGTCTCAGTGTGGCGCGGCTCAACGCGGCCCCGTATCTTGGCGCACTCGCCGTCCTCGAGGCGCGGCTGGCCGACCATCGGGGCGATCGCGACGCCGCCCTCCGCCACTTGGAAGAAGCCATCCGCTGGAGCCTGGAGAGCGCCAACGTCGTGATGGAACGGCATGCGCGGGAATTTGAGCTCCGCCTGCGACGCTCTGATGACTCGCGCATTGCGCTGAGGAATCTCCTCGAA
>JAIBHM010000155.1 GCA_020028535.1 Armatimonadota bacterium
GGTCATGATGGCGGCGCCCCGCCAGGCCAGCACCGGTCAGCATCCCAGTGACCGTGCGCGCGCCGGGCTGGGCGAGGAATCCAACCACCAGCGCCTGGAAGGTCGCGAAGGTCCGGACGGTGAAGCAGGGCGCGAACGCGGCCAGCACGCTCATGAGGGTCTGGGGCAGCGGCATCGTCGGCATCGGCGGTCGTCCTGGTCGTGGTGGGGACAGGCCACCGAATCTCACCGGCGGAGTGCCTGGGGAGCAAGTCAGGCCTGCCTTGCCACCCACATCACCGCCACCCGGGCTGGCCCACCAGCGCCACCCGCCCGGCTCGCGCGTGGCCCGCTGGCACCGGCAGATGGGATGATCCCGGCATGGACAGCCAGGAGTTGACCAGCCGCGTGCGGGCGCTGCGCGCACGAGGCAGCACGCCCAAGGCGATCGCCCGCGCCCTGGGCGTGCCACCCGCGACCGTCGCTCCCCTCGTCCGCGCCATCGCCGCCGATGACCACGCCAGCGCCCCCGAGCGTGAACTCGTCCAGTGCTGGGTGAGCCCAGGGTGGAGCCAGGGGCTCACCATCGACGGCCACCGGGACTGGCCCGATGTCGACACCCCGGACCCCGGTGCGTCAGGCCTGGTGAGCGTGCTCGTCACGCGCCAAGCGCGCCACGGCAAGGTGCGCGTCTGCGGCTGGCTGGTTGACGTCTACTGCCTGGGCGTCAAAGACACCATCGGCCCGCGCAGCATGGACCAGCGCCGCGCGGCCGAGCTCACCGGCTCCTACTTCGCCGCCTACCAGGCACGACCCTTAGCAGCCCCACTGGACCTCGCGCAACACCTGGTGTTCGGCGCGGTGGCGTACGCGCGCCGCCTCGGCTTCGAGCCCGCCCCTGGCTTCAACCACACCACCAGCCACCTCGGCCCATGGACCGGCCCCAGCGCGATCACCTTCGGACGCGACGGCAAGCCCCTGTTCGTCCAAGGCCCCCATGACAACGCCGCGAGCATCCTCAACACCCTGCAGCGTTCCGTCGGGCCCAACAACTTCCATTACCTCGTCACCCCATAGCCGCGGCAGCCACTCTCCCCAGCACTACACGCGCCAGACGCTCACGCTCCGAGCACAAACCCCGAAACACGAGATCTCCAAGTGGGAGGTGTGGGACGCCTATCGGCAGGTGAAGGCCAACCAGGGCGCCGCGGGTGTGGATGGCTGCACGATCGAGGAATTCGAGAAAGATCTAAAGAACCACCTGTACAAGGTCTGGAATCGGATGTCGTCGGGCAGCTACCTCCCGCCCCCGGTGAAGGCGGTGGAAATACCGAAGTCGCATGGCGATGGGGTCAGAATGTTAGGTGTGCCCACTGTCGCGGACAGGGTCGCCCAGACGGTGGTAGCCCGCAGGCTGGAGGCGAAGGTCGAGCCGATCTTCCATCCAGACTCCTACGGCTACCGGCCGGGCCGGTCGGCGCTGGACGCGGTGGCGGCATGCCGCAAACGCTGCTGGAGGTACGACTGGACGATCGACCTTGATGTTCAGAGGTTCTTCGACAGCGTGGATCATGATCTGGTCGTCAAGGCGGTGGAGACCCACGCCGACGCCCCGTGGGTGGTGCTCTACGTCAGGCGGTGGCTGCAAGCTCCCCTGATCCTGCCCGACGGGACCTTGCAACAGCGAAACCGGGGCACCCCGCAGGGGTCAGCGGTTTCGCCCGTGCTGGCGAACCTGTTCCTGCACTACGCGTTCGACGCGTGGATGACCCGGCAGTTCCCGGCCGTGCCGTTCGAACGCTACTGCGATGACGCGGTGGTGCACTGCGTCAGCGAGCGTCAGGCCCGCCACGTGGGCCAGGCGATCGCGGACAGGATGGCCGGGGTCGGGCTGCGGCTGCACCCGGCCAAGACCAGGATCGTGTGTGTGCCACGCGCGCAGAAGGAGAGGTTGGGATGGAGGTAGGAGACCTCGACCGATGCGCTGCTGCGTGGGAGATGAAGGATTGATGGCCCTTCGGCGTCGCCCTTCGGGGGGTGGCGTCAAACCGCCTCATGCCGCGTTGGCTGAAGACCGTCGTGGTGAGCGACGGGGAGACGGCGCACGAGATGCGTCAGGTGGGGACCGGGAAGGCGAGCGCAAGCTCTTCGCTGTTTGAAGTGTCGAAATTGGTTTGAGATGGCATCGAAACTGGGGCGCGCACGAGGTCCCAGGATGAGTCTGGCGGATACCCGAGTACTGGCCAGGCGGTGCCCGGCATGTAGGCGACGCGAGCCCGGTCTGCGGCTTCCACGTGGAACGTGGGAAGGCTGGTCCCGATACAGCCGCCGGTGAACGGGGTGGCGACAGGGAGCGCGCTCAAGCGGAAGAGACCGTGAGGCGCTGAGTACCGTTGCGGGGCCGGCAGTCGGACCGACTCATAGTAGTGAGGAAGCCCCGGTAATGGGGGTGGAGCGAAGGGGTCGGACCATCCGCGGTGAAGTTCGTTCGGGCAACCAGAGGCTGAGGCCTTTCTGGGAGGGATCGAGTGGGCGAACCGAAGTCGCAAGGAAAGCCGTTCAGTATCTCGAAGCAGCTCGTGTGGGAGGCGTACCTGAGAGTCAAGGCCAATGGGGGAGCACCGGGCGTGGATGGGTGCTCGATCGAGGACTTCGAGGCCGATCTGAAGAACAACCTGTACCGGATCTGGAACCGGATGTCCTCGGGGAGCTATTTTCCGCCTCCGGTCAAGGCGGTGGAGATACCGAAATCGCATGGCGGGGTGAGAATCCTCGGGGTGCCGACTGTGGCGGATCGGATCGCGCAGACGGTGGTGGCCATGGAGCTGGAAAAGCGGGTGGAGCCGATGTTCCACCCGGACTCGTATGGTTACCGCCCGAATCGGTCTGCGTTGGACGCGGTCGGAACCTGCCGGAAGCGCTGTTGGGGGAGCGACTGGGTGGTGGACTTGGACATCCAGAAGTTTTTCGACAGCGTGGATCATCACCGCATGGTCAAGGCGGTAGAGGTCAACACCGACCAGCCGTGGGTGGTGCTGTATGTGAAACGGTGGCTCGTCGCGCCGATGCAGCACCCGGACGGCTCCCTGCACGAGCGTGACCGGGGAACCCCACAGGGTTCAGCGGTCTCGCCCGTGCTGGCCAACCTCTTCCTCCACTACGCGTTCGACCTGTGGATGGCCCGGACGTTTCCGGCCGTCCGGTTCGAACGGTACGTGGATGATGCGGTGGTGCACTGCGTGAGCCGACAACAAGCGGAGGGACTGCGGGCCGCGATCGGTCAGCGAATGGTCGAGGTCGGGTTGCACCTTCACCCCGACAAGACCAGGATCGTCTACTGCAAGGACAGCAACCGGCGAGGTGCGCACCAGCACATCTCGTTCACGTTCCTGGGGTACACGTTCCGTCCTCGGAAGGCGCGGAACAGCAGCAGAGGGGTCACGTTCACCTCGTTCCTGCCCGCGATGAGCCAAGACAAGCTGACCGAGAAAGGCCGGGAGATCCGCGGTTGGCGGCTGCACCGGCGACCCAACGACTCACTGGAGGACCTCGCGGCGGCGATCAACCCGACCGTGCGAGGTTGGATGACCTACTGGGGCCGGTTCTACCGGACCCAGATGGACTCGCTCCTCAAGCGCATCAACACCTACCTGGTGCGCTGGGCTCGACAGAAGTACAAGCGGCTGCGTGCGTTCAAACGCGTCAAGGCGTGGTGGGACGGGGTCGTGAAACGTGCCCCCGGCCTGTTCGCGCACTGGGCACGGACGCACCGCTTCGATCCGACTGGATGGTAAGAGCCGTGTGAATCGAGAGATTCACGCACGGATCCGTGGGAGCCCGAGGGTGAGAGTCCCTCGGGCTACCCGACACTGCAAGGACGCCAACCGGCGCGGTGAGCATGAGCACACCGCGTTCACGTTCCTGGGGTTCACGTTTCGTGCCCGCCCGGCGCGGGCCAGGGACGGCGCGCTGTTTGCGTCGTTCCAGCCCGCAGTCAGCAAGGAAGCCTTGAAGAAGATCAGCGGTGAGGTGCGCCGATGGCGGCTGCACCACTGGACCGGCCTGCCCCTCGCCGAGATCGCACGACGGATCAACCCGATCGTGCGGGGTTGGATGCACTACTACGGGGCGTTTTACCGCTCCGCGCTCAACCCTGTCCTACAGCGCATCAACGCCTACCTGATGCGCTGGCTCCGCGACAAGCACAAGCGGCTGCGACCCATGAAGAAGGCCAAAGCTGCCTGGCAACGCATCACCGGCCAGCACCCCAGGCTCTTCGCCCACTGGGCATGGGCATCCGCGTCCTGGTGGACAGGATGACAAGAGCCCGGTGACGAGAGATTGTCACGCCGGGATCTGTGGAAGCCCGGGGGTGAGATCCCCCCGGGCCACCCGACAGTCGCATAAGTATTGACCCCATGCCATCGCGGCGAGAGAATCGCGCGCGTCCCAAGCGACCGGCCGACACCGAAGTCATCCGCGTTCGTCAGCGGCAACATGTTCAGGGGAGTCTTCGCGGACCGCGTGTTTGCGCGGCTTCCGGCTGATGGTCTCGCCCAGGCCGCCGTCTTGGGGGCCGGTCGTTCGAGCCGATGCGGGGCCGGCCGATG
>JAIBHM010000004.1 GCA_020028535.1 Armatimonadota bacterium
GGGCCGACCGTCTCCAGGTCGTTGTGCTTGCCCTGCACGCGCATGCACTTCTGCAGCGATGTCGCGCGCGCATAGGGCCGGCGCTCCAGGCCCAGGAACGCGTCCTTGAACTGCACCATCCCGGCGTTGGTGAACAGCAGGGTCGGATCATTCGCCGGGATCAGCGATGAGCTCGGGACAACAGTATGCCCGCGGGCGCGGAAAAACTCCAAAAATGTCTCCGCGACCGAAGTCCATGTTGGCTTGCTGGCGTCCCCCATGCTCGTGCTCACCTCAGGTCTTCCTCAACCACAGTGATACTCCAGGAAGAATGAAAACGCCCCCGTCCCCTTCAGGGACGAGAGCGACGCTCCCGCGGTACCACCCAGGTTCCCCGCCTCAGTTCAGGCCGGGCTCTTCGTTGCCGGTATCGGCGGCACCGCCGCCTTACGGATTCAAGCAGTCGCGTTCGGCGGACACTCAGGAGTGGCGAACTCCCTCATCGTGTTTGCTTTAGTGTACAAATCTATCAGAAGGGTGTCAAACGATCTGCCTACGGCAAAGCGCTCCCTGCCGCCTGAAGCGGCGCGTTGTAGGTCCAGACCGAGTTTCGGCGGCTCTCCACAACTAGGTTTGGACCCAGGTCTGCGGGCTCTCGACAACTAGGTCCGGACCCAGTTGATGAGAGAAGCCCACAATGACCAAATTGGCTATTGACAGGTTTCCAGAGGGACTCAAGAAACCTGCAGAGCGTTCTTCCTGGATGCATCCCGTGGGCGAGAGGATCGCCCCCAGGACCGCTCTAAGCTGAGCCCCCCGAGCAAAGAGAGTCGCGCGAACCCGCAGCCCACTGGGCCATTCCTGAGAGGAACGAAATCGCCATGTTATACATAGGCCATGAGTACAAACGTCCTATCTCTAGTCGGTCAACTCGCCGATCAGGATCTTGTCGCCCGAGTGAAAGTTCTTGCCCAGCGGGAGGCGATTGCGACCCTCATCGCCCACCTCGCCGTGCTGGACGAGCGACAGCTGTACCTCGCTGAAGGCTGCGCGTCAATGTTCACCTACTGCGTGCAGGTACTCCATCTCTCCGAGTATGCCGCCCACAGTCGTATCGAGGCCGCACGGGCCGCTCGAAAATACCCCCTCATCCTCGACATGCTCGGCGATGGATCGGTAAATCTCACAACAGTGGGGCTGCTGGCACCGGATCTCACGACCGAAAACCATGCCGACCTCCTTATTCCAGGAACTTGTGGCGCAGCTGCGACCCCAGCCGTGCGTGCCTTCTTCCATCCGCAGGCTCCCGACCCGAAGCCCCGTGCCCGCATCGACCGCAGTGAAGGATGCCGCACCTGGCTCCCAGCCTGCAAGTGGTGCAACAAGGCTCGAGTCAGAAAACCTTGGGCCCGGCAATCTGTTGTTTTCCGCGCCCGCACCTCCGGTGCCCGTAGCACAACCCCCGGCGCACAGACCGGTCATCGCTCCGCTGGCGCCCCAGCGCTACAAAGTGCAGTTCACGGCGAATGCGGAGACGCATGAGAAGCTGCTGAGAGCCCAAGAGCTGCTGCGTTCCCAGATCCCGGATGGAGATGTGGGCGAGATCGTTGACCGGGCCCTGACAGCGCTCCTAAACAACCTGACAAAGCGGAAGTTCGCCGCCACGGAGCGTCCCCGCGAGAGCGGCCCCGATCGCTCGCGAGGCAAACGCGGTACAGTCCCCCGGTCACGTCACATCCCGGCTGAGGTCAAGCGAACGGTGTGGGCGCGCGATGGCGGGCAGTGCGCCTTTGTGGCCCATGACGGATGGCGCTGCACTGAGCGGGCCTTCCTCGAGTTTCATCACGTCGTGCCGCACTGTGCGGGCGGAGAAGCCACCGTCGAGAATATGGAGCTCAGGTGCCGCGCGCACAATGGATTTGAGGCCGAGATGTTCTTCGGCCGTCGCAACTACCGGCCTCGTGGCACGGACGGCGACGTATCGGTGATGACGTCTTCAAATCGGTCCGGACCGAGTTGATGGTTACGAGGAGCTCCGGGCTCCTTCGACGATCTCCGCCACCATCTGGGCCGCATAGGCGATCGACTGGTCCAGCACCTCGACCGCCCGGTCGATCTGCTCACGGGAAATTATGAGCGGCGGCGCGAGCCGAAAACACTCGGGCTTGTTCAGGCTGTAGAAGACGATCACCCCACGCTCCATCGCATCCGCGGTGATGAGCAAGACGATGTCGGGATCGGTGAACTCCATGCCGATGAGCAGCCCCTTGCCCCTCACATCCTTCACCATCGCGGGATGACGGCGCTGCAGCTCGCGCAGCCGCCCGAGCATGTAGGCGCCCTGCTCCGCCGCCCGTTCTGTGAGGCGCTCCTCTTGCAACACCCGGATGGTGGCGATGCCGGCGGCGCAGGCGATGGAGTTGCCTCCGAATGTGGAGGAATGCAGATACGGGTTTTTCTCGAGCGCCTTCCATAGATGCGGACGGCCTGTAAAGGCGCCGATGGGTACGACGCCCCCACCGAGCGCTTTGGCGGTGGTCAGGATGTCGGGGACGACCCCCCAGTGCTCGCAGGCGAACATCTTGCCGGTACGGCCCAGTCCCGTCTGCACCTCGTCGAGGATCATCAGCGCCCCTGCGCGATCGCAGATGGCGCGCACCCCGGGCAGGTAGTCGTCCGGCGGGATGATCACCCCAGCCTCGCCCTGAATGGGCTCGAGGATGACCGCCGCGGTCTTCGCGTCGACCGCACGGTTCATCGCCTCCAGATCACCGAACGGCACGTGGGTGAATCCCGGGACCAGCGGCGCAAACGGCGTCTTGTACATCTCCCGGCCGGACGCCGACAACGCGCCGAGAGTCTTCCCATGAAACGCGCCCTCCGCCCCCACGATGTTCGCCCGGCCGGTCGCCAGGCGCGCCAGTTTGATCGCGCCCTCGTTGGCCTCGGATCCGCTGTTGGCAAAGAACGTGTATTGCAAATCGCCGGGGGTGATCTGGGCCAGCAGCTCGGCGAGATCCGCTTCCGGCTTGCGCGGCATCGCCCGCACCGACATCGGCATCCGGTCGAGCTGCTCCTTGACCGCGGCGACGACCTTGGGATGGCGGTGGCCCACCGTGAAGACGGCGGGGCCGCCCGAGCAGTCGAGGTACTCTTTGCCGTGGATGTCGCGCACCACGACCCCCTGCGCCTCCCACTCCGCGGTGATGACATTGGCGAAGCGGTACAGCTTCACCAACCCCGGGTTCACGTACCGCGCATACTTGTCCAGGATCTCTTCGGCCAGGCGGTCCGGATCAGCCGGTCGCGACATCGGTCTGCTCACCCATGTGTTCGAGGTACGCCTTCGCCCGTTTCACGACCTCGCGCGTCTCCTTGTACTTGATGCGGTCCAGCGCCTCCCCGAGCCGCACCCACTCGCAGGCGACGAATCCTTCCTCTGACTGGGGCGCGGCCTCCTCGCCGCCGAGAAACTCGAGGAGAAAGTACCGGACGGTCTTGTCGTAGTATGTGTCTTCGGAGCGCCAGAAGAAGAAGTACCGTTCCTCACCGAGATCGGCCACCACCCGCACCCGTGAAATGCCTGTCTCTTCGCGCACCTCGCGTAGCGCCACCTCTTCAGGCGTCTCGCCGCGCTCGATGGTCCCTTTCGGCAGCATCCACTTCCCGCTCTCATGCTTGAGCAGCAGGATGGACGCCGTGCTGTTTTCCTTGCGGAAGACGACCCCGCCCGCGCTGTGTGCGCGCTTCACGGGCTTGCGGCCCCGCCCTTCCTGGGGCGGCCGCGGCTTTGGACTCATGTGCGGAGCGCTTCCCGGACCAGACGGCTCACCAGCCCGCCGTCGGCGCGGCCTTTGACTTTGGGCATGACGGCCCCCATCACCCGCCCCATGTCCTGCGGACCGGCCGCACTCACCTGAGCTACCGCTTCGGCGACGATCGCGCGCAGGTCCGCTTCGCTCAACTGCGGCGGCAGATACTCGGACAGGATGGCCAGCTCGAGGGTCTCCTTTTGCACCAAATCGTCGCGGCCGCCTTTGCCAAATGCCGCGATGGCCTCGCGGCGGCGCTTCATCTCCCGGGTGATGATCTCTTCGATCTCGGCGTCCGTCAGGGCACGGCCGCGTTCGATCGAGGCGTTGTGGATAGCAGCCCTGGCCAGCCGGATCGTGGACACGCGGAGACTGTCGCCGGCACGCAGGGCGCGATGGAGGTCTTCCTGGAGGCGGTCGGCGAGCGTCATGGGGCGTAGGCCGGCGGAAAGAACGAAAGGGGGACTGGTGTCCCCCTTCCCTTCACGCCGGTTCGATGAACACTACACTCCCCGCCGGCGCCGCCTGGCCGCCTTCCGCCGCCGCTTGGCGCTGGGAGACTCGTAGTGCTCGTGACGCTTCGCGTCGGTGAGAATGCCGGACCGCTTGACCTGCCGCTTAAACCGCCGCAATGCGCTGTCGAGACTTTCGTCTTTCCCTACGCGAACCTCGGTCATCTTCCCCACCCCCTCACGTGGCACCCGTCCTCCGTGACCGCGGGGTGTCGGATGCGGGTTGGGTTCCCAGAACTCCAGTCATTATACACCGAAGGGCGGAAACCTGTGAACAGAGGCAGCCATGAGGCAAGTTGAGTACTAGTCAAAATCCTTAGCTCCGCCGTTTCCGTTCCGCGAGCGGGATCACAAACTTGTGCGCCGTGTGCGTGTCTGAAAAACGGACGACCTTGACGTCCACCAGTCCCGCGGATTTGCCCGCTGACAGCACCTCCGACTCACGCACGTCGGTCGATCCGCGCAGCGCCACCACCCAGATCGCCCCATCAGGCCTGAGCGCCGACGCGAAGGAGGCAAGCCGCCGGAGTTCTTGCTTCCGGCCGACTTCGAAAAAGATCACACCGGCATTCCGGCGTACCCGGCCCCGGGTGATCCGGGACGCGCGGCCGGCGAGTTGCGTGAAGAACGCCGGATCGTCGATGCCCATCACCGCGGCCTGCATGCCGGGCTTGACGCCCAGCTTATCCATGAGGCTCTTCGGATGGAGGATCTTCTCCGCCCACGACCCGGCCCTGGCTCCGAGGTGAAACAGTGCGACACCATCAGGAAATGTGACGCGCAACTGGCCCGCTGCCGCCGTCACCCCGGTCATCCTCGCGTACGGGATCACCAGGCGGAACGCTCCGCGGAAGATGAGCGCCTCGGTTTCGAGCAACACCTTCCCGCTGGAGCTCCGTCCATTGAACCTCAGGGTGCACTGCGCTTCAGCGCCCACGCGCTACCACGGCGGCCACCCCATCTCCCGCCCGCCGAGGAGATGGAAGTGGAGGTGGGGGACGGCCTGGCCGGCGTCTGGACCGGTATTGGTCAGCAGCCGGAACCCGCGCTCGGCCACGCCGTCGGCCGTCGCCACCTTCACGGCCGCCGCCACGATGCGCCCGAAGACGGCGGGATCGGCGCGGGACGCGTCAACGACCGACGCGTGATGACGCTTGGACAGCAGCAGGACATGCACGGGGGCCTGAGGGTTGATGTCCCTGATGGCCAGGACCGCGTCATCTTCAAAGACTTTGGTCGAAGGAATCTTGCCGGCCACGATCCTGCAGAACAGACAGTCTTCCATCTACTCCTACTTCCTCCGGTCCACGATTTTCTTGTCCTCGACCCATACCGCCCCAGGCCGGACAACCTCAACCTGGGCCTGCAGCCGCGTCGCCGCCTGCACGCTCTCCGCCACTGCGACAGCCAGCGCGTCTCGATCCTCTGCGTCGCTTTCCACCCTGATGGTCAGCTCATCCGCCAGTTCCGGCCTTGTGATGACGGCCTGATAGCGCCGGACCTCGGAATGGCGCGCCACTGCCCGGTCAAGGTCGTGCGGGTACAGGAAGAGCCCTCGAACCTTGATGGCTTCGCCGATGCGGCCCATAATGCCGGCCAGCCGTGGGGCGGTCCGGCCGCACGGGCACTGACCCGCAGCCATCTGCGAAAGATCACCGGTCGCGAGTCGCAGCAGCGGGTACACGTGGCTCAGGAAGGTCACGGCGACTTCTGCCACGTCCTCCCCCGCCGCAAGGGCTCCGCTTTGATCCACCAACTCCACGATGACACGGTCGTCCACGTGCAATCCGGTCCGCTCCGGGCACTCATAGGCGATGAGACCAAGATCCCCAACCGCATAGCCCTGACTGATGCGAAGAGGCGAGCGAGCTTCGAGGTCGCGGCGCTGCGACTCGGCGAGCCCCTCGCCGGAGACGAACGCGACACGCAGCGGCGAATCCGCACGCGTCTCCGCTACCTTTGCGAGGAGCGTGGCGAGGAAGCTCGGCGTCCCGATAAAGCCTGAGACTCCCAGATCCAGCATTGTCTTGACTTGAATCTCAAGGCTCCCGACCCCCGAGGGGATCGTCACGCAGCCCAGCACTGCGAGCGCCCCGTCGAACATGGCACCGGCGGGAGTCAGATGATACGAGAAGGTGTTTAGGACGAGCATCCCTCGCCGAAACCCTGCGGCATGCAGCGCCGGTGCAAATCCCCAATAGTCCGGCTCGTGGCCTTCCGGATCGTAGATCGGCCCTGGTGAGACGAAGATGCGGCGCAGGTCTCCCAGCCGCGCGCCCAGCCATCCTCCGAAGGGAAGCGCATTGGACTGAAGCAAGGGCAGCTGCTCCTTGCGCACCAGCGGCAGACGCTGCAGGTCTTCAATGGTTATGGAAGACGGGGATACCCTCGCGGATGTCAGGGCCGCCCGGACCGCAGGCGAGCTGTCCGCGGCCTTGACCAGCAGAATCCTGAGCGAAGCTTCCTGCTCCCGCAGCCTCTGAGCCGGGGGCTGGCCTTCCGACGCCTTATAGAAGGAAGATTCGCGGCGAGGCATCGTGAGGTCTGTTTCGCTCCTGATTCGGGGACTCCCCTCATGGTGAAGGAAGCCCTCGGCGTGGCCCGTATTTACACCTGCAACAGCCTCATGGAACCGATCCTGCGCGGGGAAGACCTGCACCTGAGCTTCCATGGTATCCACGCGATTCAGGGCGTCGACGTCGACGTGGCACCGGACGAGATCTTTGGGATCATCGGGCCCAACGGGGCCGGGAAGACCAGCGTACTCAACTGTATCAATGGGTTCTACCATCCGCAGCGGGGCCGCATCATCTTCGAAGGACAGGACATCTCGCGCATGCCGCCGCACACCCGCGCGCACCTGGGTATCGCCCGGACCTTTCAGAATATTGCGCTGTACCCGGGCATGACGGTGCTCGACAACATCATGACGGGACGCGTCATCCGCATGCGGTCCGGGGTGCTGGCCTGCGGCGTGTATCGAGGGCCCGCGGAGCGGGAACAGGTTCGCCACCGCCGCATCGTGGAGGAGATCATCGACTTCCTCGAAATCGAGTTTGCGCGAGATCACCGGGTGGCCGACTTAGCCTACGGCATCCAGAAAAAGGTCGAGCTCGGCCGGGCGCTGGCGATGGACCCGAAGCTTCTCATTCTCGATGAGCCGATGGCGGGGATGAGTATGGACGAGAAAGCCGACATGGCCCGCTATGTCCTCGAATTGAAAGAGGTGCGCCGCCTGCCCATGATCTTGATCGAGCACGATATGGGCGTGGTCATGGATCTGTGCGACCGCATCATGGTCATGGACTACGGTCGAAAAATCGCCGAGGGATCCCCGGCGGAAGTGCAGCGCAATCCCGACGTGATCCGGGCCTACATCGGCGAGGCCGTCCCGGTCTGACATGGCCCAGGCCGTCCTCGAACGCCCCGCGACCCGGTCTCCCGCGCTCGAACTTCGGCGGGGACTGGACACGTTGCCGAAACTCCTGCGCGCCAACGCCGTTCGATTCGGCGATCGGGTCGCGTTTCGGGAGAAAGACCTCGGCATCTGGCAGCGCATCAGCTGGCGCAAATACCTGGACCATGCCCGCGCGTTCGGCCTGGGCCTCCTGGAGCTCGGCTTTCGCCGCGGCCAGGTCCTGGCCGTCGTCGGGGACAACCGGCCCGAGCTCTTCTACGCTGCCATGGGCGTTCAGGGGATAGGCGGGATCTCATACGGACTCTATCAGGACAGTCTGCCCGAGCAGCTGTCGCAGCTCATCGACTTTTCAGAAGCACGCATCGTCTTTTGCGAGGACCAGGAGCAGGTGGACAAGATCCTGGATACCGAGTCCATGCTTCCCCGGGTCGAGCGTATCGTCGTCGAGGACCGCCGCGGGATGTGGCGGTATCGGCATCCGAAGCTGATCAGCTTCGCCGAGGTAGAGGCTCTGGGCAGGGAGGCACACGGACGTGACGCCCGGAGGTTCGAGACTGAGGTAGATCGCGGGCGGTCCGAGGACGTCGCGATTTTCTGCCAGACCTCGGGCACGACCGCGCTGCCGAAACTGGCAATGCTCTCGCACGCCAACCTGATCAGGCAGGGGATGAGCTTCCACACCGCGGAGCCCCACATCGCCGGGCGTGACGAGTTTGTCAGCTATCTACCCTTCGCGTGGATCGGGGAGCAGATGTTCTCAACGTCACTCCACCAGCTGCTGGGTTTCACGGTGAACTTCCCCGAGGAACCGGAGACCGCGCAGCGCGACTTTCGGGAGATCGCCCCGCACTTCACGTTTGCACCGGCGCGCATCTACGAAGGGCTGCATACCGACGTGACGGTTCGCATCATGGACTCCGGTTGGCTGCGGCGCAAGATCTACGATTGGGGACTGGCCCTGGGGGGCCGGATCGTGGAACGCCGCACGGGCGGAAGATCCGTGCCGTGGTGGATGCGGGCCCAGCGCTGGCTGGCCCACTGGCTGGTGTACCGGCCGCTGCTCGACAAGATCGGCTTCAAACGCCTGCGGGTCGCGTGGAACGGCGGATCGCCCCTGGGGCCGGATTACTTCAAGTTCTTCCACTCGCTTGGTGTCAACCTCAAGCAGATCTACGGACAGACGGAGATGGCCGGCATCTCCTGCGTTCACCGCGACGGCGCGGTGCACTTCTGGACGATGGGATATCCGATCGCCAACACCGACCTGAAGGTGACCGACGACGGTGAGATCGTCAGCCGCAGCCCGGCGCTGTTCCTGGGCTACTTCAAGAATCCCGAGGCGACGGCCAAGGCGCTGCGGGACGGCTGGCTATACTCCGGCGATTACGGCACGCTGGATCCCACCGGCGACGTGATCATGTTCGACCGGATGTCGGACGTTGTGACACTGGCCGACGGGACGCGCATGAGCCCGTGGGTCGTGGAGGCGATGCTAAAGTTCACCCCGTATGTCCAGGAGGCGATGGTGGTGTGCGGCCCCGACCGCCGCACGCTTGCCGCCATCCTGAGCATCGAGATGCACAGCGCCGGCAAGTGGGCCGAGGATCGCGGTATTGCCTACACATCCTATGCCGACCTTTCCCAGAAGCCCGAGATCCTGGGACTGCTGGAAGGGACTGTGCGCGACGTGAACACACGCCTCCGGCCGGAATGGCGGATCCGGCGCTTCGTGTCGCTGTTTAAGGAGTTTCACCCGGACGACGACGAGCTCACCCGCACCCGCAAGCTCCGCCGGGGATTCATCAACGAGCGCTATCACGATCTCATCGAGGCCCTGTGCTCCACCGGCTCCTCCTACGATGCGGTCTTCACGGTGCGCTACGAGGACGGCCGTACGGGACAGATCCGCACGACGCTGGCCATCAAGAACGTCTAGCAAGGTCATGGCAGAGTTCATCGCGAGCGGTCTGGTCAATGGCCTCGCCGTCGGGAGCATCTACGCTCTGATCGCGCTGGGCTTCGCCCTGCTGTACAAATCCACGAAGATCCTCAACCTGGCGCACGGCGAGCTCGTGCTCTTCGGCGGATACCTGGCGATCGCGCTTGCTCACCTGATGCCGTTTCCTTTAGCCGTGCTGCTCACGCTGATCGCGGCGGCGCTGCTCGGCTTTGCCGTGGAGCGGGCCATCATGCGCCCCCTCTTTGGCCAGCCGGTCCTCTCGGTGATTATCGTCACCCTGGCCCTGGGCTATATCGTGCGCGGGGCGATGGTCGGCCTCTGGGGCGGCGACACCCGGCAGTTCCCCACGGTGCTTCCCACGGGGGTCGTGACGATCGGAGGGCTGGCAATCCAGCGAGTCGGCATCTACAGCGCCGCCACCGCGCTCGCGCTGCTGGTCATCTTCTGGCTCTTCTTCCGCTACTCGTTGGTGGGCATCGCGATGCGCGCCGCGGCCGGGGAGCAGCTGACCGCCAGCACGCTCGGTGTGAGCCTCCGCCGCGTGTTCGCCTACGCCTGGGCGTTTGCCGCGATCTCGGCGGCAGTCGGCGGCATCCTGCTCGGCCTGTGGCTCGGCGTCAACTTCGCGCTCGGCTTCGTCGGGCTGAAGGCGCTCGCCGCCGTCATTCTGGGCGGACTGGACAGCATTCCCGGTGCGATCCTCGGGGGCTTTACCATCGGCGTCCTGGAGACCACGGTGGGAGGGTACATCGACGCCCACATCATCTATGGCTTCAAAGACATCGTGGCGTTCGTGATCATCCTGCTCGTGCTGGTGGTCAAGCCGTACGGCCTGTTTGGAACGGAACACATCGAGCGGCTGTAGAGGAGCGACGAGCTTCGATGGCGGTCCGGCCGGCCGGAGATTTCAAAATCACCTACCCGCAGGATATGGCCCTGCTGGATACGGCCTTCAACCGGTGGGGATTCCTGCTGCTGGTGGGGGCTCTTGTCCTTGCCCCTGCCTGGCTTGGGAACTACATCTTCCTGCTCACGACCATCGGCGTATTCGCGATAGGCGCGACGGGGCTGGCCCTCCTTACCGGCTTCACAGGGCAGATCTCGCTGGGGCACGCGGCATTCATGGCGATCGGCGCGTACGCGTCGGCCCTGCTGACCGGAGGGTGGGGATTGCCGTTCCTACTGAGTTTACCGCTGGCGGGGATCATCGCGTTTCTGTTCGGCGCGGCCGTGGCGCTGCCGTCGCTGCGGATCAAGGGGCTCTATCTCGCCATTGCCACGCTGGCCTTCCAGTTCCTCACCGAGTACACGATCATCCATGCCGCCGGGCAGGGATTGGGGGCCATCTCAGTGCGCGCCCCGCGCATCGGTCCCTGGGTGATGCGCAGCGAGGTCCAATTTTACTACGTGTTGCTGGCAGTGTGGTTGGCCAGCGGGATCTTCGCGGCCAACCTGGTGCGCTCGCGCATTGGGCTCGCCCTCATGGCCGTTCGCGACCGCGACTACGCCGCGCAGGTCATGGGGATCAACCTGCTCTACTACAAAGCCCTCGCGTTTGGGCTGTCCGCGTTCTACGCCGGCATCGCCGGCAGCCTGTGGGCGCACTACAACCGTGTGATCACCATCGAGCACTTCACGCTCGTGACCTCGATTGACTACGTGGCGATGATCGTGATGGGCGGGTTGACCAGCGTTTGGGGACCCCATCTCGGCGCGGCGTTCGTGACGGCGCTGTCGCAGGGCTTGAGAATCATCGCCCCGCTGGTGATCACCGTGCTGCCGGCGTTCGCCAAGATCGCCACGCCGCTGCGGGAGATCGTCTTCGGCTCCATCCTGATCGCGCTGCTGATCTGGGAGCCCGGCGGGCTGGCGACGTTGCTCCGCAAGCTGAAGCGCTATGTGGATCTCTGGCCCTTCAGCTACTGAGCCTCCCCATCATCGGAAGATCACTCTTTTTAAGGGGCTGCGCGGCCGGCACCGGCAGCACCGAGACCTCGCCGCTGCATTCCAGGACCGCCTGCTGCACGTCTTCAAGCCGTTCGACGTGCTCCATCCGCAGGGCCGTCATCAATTCGCTCTCATGCATGAGCTCCCGCCGGAGCGCCCGGCGGTCAATTTGGCCGTCTCGAATCAACACCACCGGCGTGCCGGCGGTAAGGCGCTCGACGACAGCAGATCGAGAGCCAAGGAAGGCGTTCAGGATGTGCAGGAGCATGAACGAGCCGATCGCGGTGACGCCTTGTCCACCACGTCGCCGACCAGCAACGCCACCAGCAGGTCGAACGCGGTGAAGGAGCCGACGCTTCGTTTGCCTGACACCCTGATGGTGTGGGCGGCTCTGCGGCCGCCCACGGGGCTGCACTGCGATGTGTCGCGTATCCGTCTTACTTCAGCACGATGAGCAGGACCACGATCACGGTAATGAGTGTGGACAGGCCGAGGTACATTTTCTGGCTATTCATTGCTCTTCCGGCCCGCCGGCTCGGTCACCCGGCCTTCTTCAATCCGTCCACGCCAGGCGCCGGTCTCACGGCCGCGACTCTCGATGAACTCCTTGAATCGCTGGAGATCCCCCTCCACCCGCTTCGACACAATGCCGAGCCAGTCGCCGGTCTTCTCGACCGCCCCTTCCGGCTCGTACTCAATGGTCAGCAGGATCTTCGTGGCATCCGGCCCCAGCGGCTGGAACGTCACGATCCCCGCGTTTTGAGTACCCGAGGTGCTGCGCCAGGCGATGCGGCGATCGGGGATCTGCTCCGTGATCTCAGCTTCCCACGTCTCGTCCTTCCCGAGGATCTCCGCGTGCCAGGTCAGGCGCCCCTCGTCCAGCTGCCGGACGCTCTTCACGCCCTCCATAAACATGGGGAACTCCTCGAACTGCGTCCACTGATTGTACGCGACGTGCACGGGCACGTTGACGTCGATTTCCTTCTCCAATCGAGCCATGGTCACACCCTCCACGAAAAGAAACAGTGCGTGGGCCGGTCGTCCGGCCGCACGGTTTGTCTCAGGGCCAGATCACGATCCCGGCGAACTTGTGCGCGAGCGTCACGACGCACACGCTGACCAGGACGGCCCAGGGCAGATGCTTCAGGTCGTCCGCCCAGTACGGCTTCGGCGTCATGAATGGCGTGCAGGTTCCTTCTCCTCCTCTTCCTCGTCCAGCGTCGTGGTGAGCTGCGCGGATGTCTTCATGTCACTGCGCTTTTTTCCCCGGAGGCTTTCAACGAAACAGTGGACCTTCGAAGCACAAAAACCGGGGCCGGGATGCCTGAGCGATTCAACTGAGTCATGGAAGGCTATAATAGTAGAAGGTTCCCCTCTGTTCTGGAGCGAGGCAGAGTATTATGCGGATTGCCCAGATAGCCCCCCTGTATGAAAGCGTTCCGCCCAGGCTGTACGGCGGCACAGAGCGCGTCGTCTACAACCTGACCGAGGAGCTCGTCCGGCGCGGCCACGATGTCGTCCTCTTCGCGAGCGGCGACAGCGAGACGAGCGCCGAGCTTGTGCCGTGCTGCGAGCGGGGCCTCCGCCTGGACGGCTCAGTAACGGACTTTCATGCCTACACGATGATTCAGCTGGCGATGGCCTACGAGCGCGCGGAGGGATTCGACCTCATCCACAACCACGTGGACTATTTCGCGTTCCCGTTCGCGCGTCTCACCCGCACACCCACGCTGACCACGATGCATGGACGGCTGGACCTGCCGGAAGTGCGGCGGGTCAATCATGTCTTCCGCGAGCACCCCCTGATCTCGATCAGCGACGCCCAACGCACGGACCTGCCCGATGCCAACTGGATTTCCACGGTGCACAATGGGATCGATCCAGGCCAGTTCACGTTCCGCAAGGAGCCGGGCAAGTACCTGGCCTTCCTGGGACGTATTTCGGTCGAGAAGCGGCCGGACCGCGCCATCGACATCGCTCGCGCCGTGGGAATGCCACTGCGCGTCGCCGCGAAAATCGATCCGGCCGACCGTGACTACTACGAGCACGCCATCCGGCCGCTGATGGACAACGACCTGGTTGAGTTCGTGGGGGAGATCGACGAGGAGCAGAAGGACGCCTTCCTGGGCAACGCGTTCGCCTACCTCTTCCCCATCGATTGGCCCGAGCCGTTCGGGATCACCATGATCGAGGCGATGGCGACGGGCACCCCTGTGATCGCCATGAATTGCGGCTCCGTGCCTGAAGTGGTCAGAGACGGGGTCACTGGCTTTATCTGCCGCGACGTGGGCGAGATGATCGCCTCGGTCAGGCGCATCTCCGAGATCTCCCGCGAGGCGTGCCGCCTGCACGTGGAGAAGCACTTCTCCCGGGCGGATATGGCCAAGAAGTACGAGCAGGCATACCAGCGAGTCCTGCGACATCGCGTGGCCGTGCCCGCCTAGACGATGCCGGCACGCATCCAGCTCGGTCCCCCGCGCATCTCCCTGGCGGAAGGCAGCAGCCTCTTCGTGAGCGCTCCCGACGGGAACGTCTACCCGGGGGAAGACCACGGCCTGTTCGTCCAGGACACGCGCCTCCTGTCACGCTACCGCATCCGTATCGCCCGCCGGCGGTGGCTGCTGTTCTCCTCGGCGCCAATTACGCATTACTCCGCCCAGCTCTACTACGTGAACCCGGGGATGGATTCACCCGCCGGCACAATCCGCAAGGGATCGGTGGCAATGACCCTCGGGCGCACGCTGCGGGGCGGCGTCCACGAGGATATCGACATCGCCAACTACAGCGCGCGGCCCGCGATCTTCCCGCTCGTGATTGAGGCGGAGTGCGACTTCGCCGATCTCTTCGAGATTCGCCGTATCGGGCCGCAGCGCGCGCGCAAGGTCCGCGTCGAGGTCCATAGCGACGGAACTCACGAGATACGCTGGTCGTACAGCCGGGAGGATTTCACCCGCGGCCTGATCCTCCGGGTCCTGAACGCCGACAGCCCGCCTGAGCTCCATCACGCCGGACTGACCTTCCACGTCACAGTACCGCCGCACGGACGATGGCACAGCTGTCTGCACTTGATGCCCGTCGTGGGGCAGGAAACGCTCCAGGCTCCCGGGACCTGCCACGGTACGCTGCTCGATGAGCTTGAAGACCGGCGCCGGAGGTGGTACCGCTCGGTGGCCACCTGCGAGGCCCCCAATGAGGATGTCCGCCTGGCCTACCGGCAGGCCGTGGACGACCTCACGGTGCTGCGCCTCACCGCAGCCGACTCGCAGGTCGAGCACGCAGTGGTGGCGGCCGGCATCCCCTGGTTCGCCACGCTGTTTGGCCGCGACAGTCTCATCATCAGCCTGCAGTCCCTGCCCGTGGTAAAAGGGTTCGCGCCCGCGGTGCTGCGGGAGCTCGCGGCGCTGCAGGCGACGGCGGTGGACGATTTTCGCGACGCGCAACCCGGCAAGATCCTGCACGAGATCCGGTACGGCGAGCTCGCCCATTTCCAGGAGATCCCGCACACCCCGTACTATGGCACCGCCGATGCGACGATTCTGTACCTCATCCTGCTCCACGAGACCTATCGCTGGACCGGCGAGCGGAAACTCGTGGAAGATCTGCTGCCTGCCGCTGAGCGCGCGCTCCTGTGGATCGACAGGTATGGCGACCTCGACCAGGACGGTTTCCAGGAATATCTGCGCCGCTCACCTCGCGGGATCAAGCACCAGGGGTGGAAGGACTCCGCCAATGGTGTGGTCCACGCCGACGGCGGACCGGTGGACGCCCCCGTCGGGCTCGTGGAACTGCAGGGCTATGTGTACGACGCGAAACGGCGGATGGCCGCGTTGTATGAGGCGCTCGGCCGCGCCGACGATGCGTCGCGACTCCGCCGGGAGAGCGAGGCGCTGCGCGAGCAGTTCGAGGAGCGGTTCTGGTGGCCGCAGGAGGGCACCTACATTTTCGGTCTGGATGGCCGGAAGCGTCCGATCTACTCCGTCGTCAGCAATCCCGGGCATGCGCTGTGGTCCGGGATCGCGCGACCTGAACATGCCCGGGGCGTCGTCCGCCGTCTCATGGCGCCCGACATGTTCAGCGGATGGGGCGTGCGCACGCTCAGCAGCCGGCACTCGGCATACAACCCCTTCGACTACCAGCTGGGCGCGGTGTGGCCGCACGACAACGGCTTGATCGCGCTCGGGTTCCGGCGCTATGGCTTCGCGAAGGAAGCGGCACGGATCGCGGAGGCGATGTTCAGCGTGGCCGCATCCTTCCAGTCCCACCATCTGCCGGAGCTCTTCGCGGGCCTGCCCAGGGCGCCGCGGTCGTTCCCGGTGCAGTACCCCGACGCCAACGTGCCCCAGGGCTGGGCGGCCGGCTCCGTCTTCATGATGCTGCAGGCCCTGCTGGGCATGCGCGCCGACGCCGCGCACGGACGGTTGCTGCTCGATCCACATCTCCCGGAGTGGGTGCCCCGACTCAGCCTTCGCGGCCTGGCCGTTGGCCGCGCGCGGTTCGACCTCGACGTAACGCGGGATGGGGACGAGGCGCGCGCCGAGATCGACATCCACGAGGGCTCTCTGGACCTGGTCCTCGAACCATGGACGCCTGACGAAATCTAGCGGACCACGAGGGACGCGCTTCCGCCCGGAGAACCTTTCCGACCGGAGCACGATGCGAAGACGCGGATGGATCGTCCCGGTGGCCGCGTTCATCCTGGCAGTCATCGCCCTCTTCTCAGTTTACGCGTTCGTCTTCCCAGGGAGACGCGAACCGCTTGCGGGTAGTCCTTACACTCTCATTATCCAGCCCAACGTCTCCACCGAGTCAGTGGACCTGGCGAAGCGCGGGCTCCTGATCGCCAACGACTATCTGATCAAACGCCTGGGCCGAACGATCACCACCCCAATCGATGTCCGTCTCTCCGGATTTACGCCGTGCACGCCCTTTGAACCGATCCCTCAACTGGCAGCCACCGGATACGCCGATGCCCGCCGGCTCTGCATCAATACCAGAAGCCGCGTCTGGAAATCCGCTGCGGCGAACCCCTGGATTCCGCTGGCCCTCGTCGCTCACGAGCACTTTCACGTCCTGCAGAGTCAAATGGGGTGCCTCCCGCCACGGGCGCGGAAGGAATATGCCTGGTTGACTGAAGGGAGCGCCGTCTATGTGGGCTGGCGCACCGTCATCGAGGCGGACGAGGTGAGCGCCGAGCGCGCAGAGGAGTTGTTCAATCGCCTGCTCACCTCGCGGGGCGCCCTCCCTAGGTTAACGACCTACGAGCGCGAGATTGAAGGAGATGCGGCTTACACGCTGGCGTACAACGCCTTTCAAATACTCATCGCCAGGGGCGGCCTCTCATCATACATGGATTTCTGTACGCGAGTGGCCTCTGGAGAAAACTGGCGGGCCGCCTTTGCCCAGGCGTTTGGGCTCACCGTGGATCAGTTCTACGCCGCGTTCGAGTCCTCCCGGCGGTGATGACGCGTCCCCGCGACTACCTGCCGGGAAGCAGACTCTCGAGGAGATCCCGCACCCGCTCCCCTGTTGTCGCACTCACAGACCAGGGGCTCGGCTGCACTGAGGCACCCGGGACCCGTGGTCGTGGAGGCGGTGATCGACCCGTACGAGCCGCCGATGCCGCCGAAAATCACATTCGAACAAGCCAAGAAGTTCGCTCAGTCGCTCGCCCGCGGAGAGCCAAACCGAGAGAAGATTGCGCTGACGGTGCTGGCGGATCGAGTGCGCGAGCTCGTGTAGCGTTCGGTGCCGTTCTAGCGGCTCCGCCGCCGCCGATTGCCGGACTGGCGGGGTATTGCGAAGTGCGCGGCGATCATCTGCGCAGCTTTGTGCGGACCCAGCCGAGTATTATCAATGACGATGTTGTTGTGATACGGCACGTCACTAGATAGCTCGTAACGGTTGAGCCATTCTCTCAATCTCTTGACCTGTCTCATCTTTCGAAAGACCCGGCGCGACGGCGCCCGGACACGCCGTAACAACTCTTTGCGCTCGCAGATCAGACGGACGAAATGCACGCGGCCACCGTGGCGTTCGACGGCGCCAACGACGGCCTCCACGAATCCATCATCCTGGCCTTTGGCATAGACGAATGTAAAGATGACGCCGGGGATGCTTGCTTTGGCCGCGGCCTCGATCAACTCCACCCGGTAGCGATCTACGAGACTAAAGAATGGCCCCTGTCCCCACTCAAAGATCGAGCAGACCAGATCGATCGTCAGATGATTGTGGAAGACGCGATAGCCGGTGAGCTTCGCGAGGGCATTCGCAACGGTAAGCTTACCGACCGCCGGAGGACCATAAATGAATACGAGATTCATGGGGTAATCCCAAACATCTCGGCCGCAACGGAGTCTAACCCCTGCTACAAGGGACGATAAGGGAACATAAGGGAACATAAGGGACGCTATCTCAGGTTGTTATGTTCCCTCAACTCGGTCCGGACCGAGTGTTCGATGATCCAGTTGGGGCATACGGGATTGCCTGGGCGCCGGTTCCCGTTTGAACGCGATCAAGACAACCATCGTTTGCGGCGTTTATAGCTTTTGATCTCGGTGAACCGTCTCCGTTCAGCCCCCCGGATGCCGAGATAGAATTCCTCCACATCAACGTCTTCCCTGAGCTTGGCAGTCGGACCGTCGAGCACGATCTTCCCGTTCTCCATGATGTATCCATACGATGCGAGTTCCAACGCCATCTTGGCGTTCTGCTCGACGAGCAATATCGTCATGGCGGAGGTGGTGTTGAGGCGGTGGACGAGTTCGAAGATCTCGCGGGCGACGAGCGGCGCCAGACCGAGGCTCGGCTCATCGAGCAACAATACCCCGGGGACCGCCATCATGGCGCAGCCGATCGCCAGCATCTGCTGCTCGCCCCCTGAGAGATACCCGGCGCGCAGCTTACGCCGCTCCCGCAGGCGGGGGAAGTATTCGTACACCGAGTCCAGCGAGACGAGGCCCAGTCTGCGGCCCTCTTTCCGCCTCCCCAACGCGGCCCCGACGAGCAGGTTCTCCTCCGCGGTCAACTCTTCGAAGAGCCGGCGGCCTTCGCGCACCATGACGATCCCCATGCGCGCGGTCTCTTCCGGCAGCCGGTTCTCGATGCGCCGTCCGTTGAACTCCACGCTGCCGCGGGTCACCTCGCCTCGCTCCAACCGCACCAGGCCCGTAATCGCTTTGAGCGTCGTGGTTTTGCCTGCGCCGTTGGCTCCGATCAGCGCGGTGATCTTCCCCTCAGGAACGTTGAGGGAGACGCCCTTGAGTACAAGGATCGTCCCCCCGTACACGACCTCGATGTTGTTGACGGTCAGCATATGTTGACGGGGGGCTTACGCCTCCCCGTCGGTAGTGCGCTTAGAACCCCAACCAGTCCCTCCGACGCTCAACATTGACGGGCTTGACGGGGGTGATCCGGCCGTTGCGGATCTGCACGATGCGCGTGGCGGTGGACGGCCGGTGGTCGGTGCGGCTCAGCGTAATCGGCGGCGCAAGCCCTGCCGGATCCCAATCCTTCAGCGTCTCCAGCGCCGACCGTATTGAGGGGCCGCTGAACCCGCCGAGGCGGGAGTAGGTCGTCCAGTTGTCGACGATGATCTCAAGTCCTTTCTTCAGCAGGGCGACATTCAGCCAGCCGCGGATATACGAGGCGATCACCGGACTCTGCACCGTTCCCCACTGGAACTCCGGCACGCGCCCGCGGAACCGCGTGTACGCATCGACGACCGTCCGCATGCCCGCTGAGGGCTCACCGAAGTAGACGTGCGGGGTGCTGCCGTAGACCCCCTCCGCATCCTTCCCGATGAGCTTGATCATGCTCTCGTCGTAGCCCCACACATTCACGAAGAACCGGGTGGTGAGCGCCGCGGCCTTCGCGTCGCGCACGATCACCGACGCGGAGTTGGTCGTGCCGCCGATCCACGCGAAGTCCGCCCCGAATGACTTCACCGCGGCCACCTGCGACCGCGCCTCCAGCGCCGCGAGGGCAACGATCTGGTCCGGTCCAACCTCAAAACCGAGCTCCTGAGCGTAAGCCTTGCCCGCGGGAATCGGCGCGCGGCCGTAGGGGTGATCGGGGTACATGAAGACGATCTTGGGCCGGCTGATGCGCTGCTCCGCGGCCAGTTCCTTGGCAAATTTCAGGACGGCGCGGAGCTGGTCGGAATAGCTGCTGACCGGATAGAAATTGTACGGCGTCTTCGCGGGGTCGTCCAGGTGCGAAGAGTAGGAGGCGGAAATGTAGGGGATCTGGTCCTCGCTGATCGTCTCCTTCAGGGCTTCGGTGTCGCCGGTGCCCCATCCGATGATCGCGTTGACGCGGTCGACGTCCCGATACTTGCGATACAGCGACAGCGCATCGGGAATGCGGTACCCGTAGTCAGACCAGACCAGGTCGATCTTCACTTTGCCGCGGATGCCGCCCTCCACCTCGTTGATGTAGCGCACATGATCGAGGACGCCCTTGTGGTAGTCGACGCCGACGTCTGATGTCGGCCCGGTGGTGTCGAACAGCGCCCCGACCTTGATCGTCGCGGGAATCGCCTGCTGGGCCAGCGCGGACGCAGGACCAAGCGCGAGCAGCGCCGCCAGCAGCAGCACGGCCACTCTCATCATCGTTCCCCCCTCCCCCGTTCAGGCGAATGAGATCAGACGCGGGGATACAGAGCTCCCACATCGGTGGTACGGCTCAAATTCGGAGGCGAGGCGGTGGTTCCCTTCAGCGGGAAATCTTGCGGACCGTCACCGATCGCACGGTGAGGTCCTCCTTGCGGTTGCCGCCGGCGTTGATCGCGAAATCCCATCCCCAGGTGTCGGCAAAAGCGGCGTCGGCGAGGCGAAACGTGTACGTGACCCAGCCATCCTTCGCCTCGACCCACTGCCATTGGGTAAAACGGTATCCCGTCATGGAGTCGTAGAGCAGGTTGTATCCGAGTTGCTGTGGCCCCCCCGCGCCGTGGACCTCCACACTTACTTCCACGTCGAACCGGCCGTCCACATAGTACAAGAAGCTGTCGTCCACGTCGAAGTACACAAAGACGATATCCCTGGCGGCCACCGTGCGCACCGCCTCGCTGCCGGCGACGTCCACGACATCCACCGCGCCGTTCCGGCGGGTACGAAAGGGCATGTTGTAGAGGCCGTTTTCAACGTTCGCTTTGCCGAGTTTGGCGCTGACCTCGGTCGCGCCGCCGAAGTCCTGGGTCCGGGGCATCCCCGGGGCCCCGCTGGCCGCGAGCGTTTCCCGAGCGGCCGCTACCGCCGAGGCGCCGAGGCCGGAAATCAGGAGCGGCTCGCCCCCCAGTGTCACGGTGCTCTTCCCGCCGGCGGCTGACACTGTTCGCGGATCTCCCGCCGGATTCAGGGCGGTCATCCCCTCTCCCTCCAGGGCCAGGGTGGCCTCACCGCCGATGCTCCACGCGACGGCTACAGCATCCGTCTCCCCAAACACGAGCGCGATTGTTTTGGGCTGCGTGAGATAGCCGGCGAAGACCTTGCTCCCTAACCGGGCGGATATCATCTCCAGCGCGCCCATCCCGATTGATGGGTCGATCGCCCAATCCACACGCTCGACATTGAACGCCTTGGCGATGGCCGCCACCTTGAGCATCTGCGCGGACCAGCCGGATCGCTCGCCTCCGGCCCGCGGGTCCCATTCGATCCAGACGGCCTTTCGCGTCCGGGCCAGGAGACGCTCTCGCAGCACGCCGAGCGGACGCAGCAGCGCCTCGGGGGCCAGCCCGCGCGGGGAGAGGGAGATGGCATCAAACGATTCAGGGATCTCGAGCAGGGCCCGCGTGATGGAGATGAGGTCAACCCCGAATGGTGTCGCGAGGACAACGCGGCTTCCCGCGTCGGCCGTCTTCGTCTGCGTCTTTGTCGCCCGGACCAGCGCTTGATACTCACGGGCCGTGCCGCGCCAGATCGGCAGGCTCAAGACGGTCCAGACCTGCCAGTCCTTCACGCGCCCCTTGTATCTGGACGCTGCCTTGGCAACGAAGTTTTCCCAATCCGCGATCCGCTTCGGAGGTTGCCGCGACCAGATGGCGGGATCGCGCAACTCGGATCCGGTGGCAAGCGAAGCCCACTTCGGCATGTAGGCCAGGACCAGCGTCACGGAAAGGCCGGCCCGTGTGGCGGCTGCCACCGCGGCGTCGAGCTCCTTCCAGTCGAACGCACCGCGATCCGGCTCGATCTCCGACCAGTCGGCCAGGAGCTTGACGGACGCCGCTCCACCGCGGCGCATCGCCGCAAAGTCGGCGCCCCCGGCCGCCGCGAACCCGGTCGAAAACGGAACGGCCGGCTGACCTTGCGCCCGCCCGGACAGGACAGGCACGGTCAACAGGGTGATGATGAGAAGCGCCAGTGCGTTGCGTCGCATGACCCCAACCATACCATCCTTTGCCCGCCATATCATCACCATAGTACGGACGGCGCGGGAGGCCGGTTCGGGCCGGGGAGGACCGTGCGCGCAGGGATGTGAATAAGGTAACGCCATGTGGGAACGGCCCAGCGCAGTTTCGATTGTCGCCGGCGGCGGCGAGGGGCGGACGGAACTGACGGCGTTCGACCGCGCGCTCATGGACGCCGGCATCGCCAATCTGAACTTTGTACGCGTCACCAGCATCCTGCCCGCGGACACGCGGATCATCGCGGTTCCCGCGTTCGTCCCCGGCATGCTCACCCCGGCCGTCTACGCGAAGATCGACAGCCACACGCCGGGCGAGCGCATCGCCGCGGCAGTGGGCATGGGGCTCTCGCATCGTTCGTATGGCGTCATCATGGAATACAGTCACAGCGGCACGGGCGAGAACGCCGAGTCCATCGTCCGCAATATGGTAGAAGAAGCAATGGCGCTGCGGGATCTGCCCGTCGCCGACATCAAGGTCGCCGTGAAAGAGCATGTCGTGCAGCGTATCGGTTGCGCGGTCGCCGCCGTCGTGTTCTGGCCGGACGACGCTGCAGGCGGGAGGCGGCGCGACCGGTGAGCCAGTGGATCGTGGACGTCATGGGGGACGGCTTTGGGCAGGCCACCCAGGTCGATGACCTCCTCTACGACCACCAGTCGCCCTACCAGCGGGTGCAGGTGGCGGCCTCGGCGCGCTTCGGACGCATGCTCGTGCTTGACGACGCGGTACAAACGACGGAACGGGATGAGTACGTCTACCACGAGATGCTCGTCCACGTGCCGCTGGTCAGCCACCCCGCCCCGCGGCGCATCCTCATCATCGGCGGCGGCGACGGCGGCACGCTGGAGGAGGCGCTCAAGCATCCTGTCCAGTCCGTGACGATGGTCGAAATCGACGGCGAGGTCGTCGAGGTCAGCCGCCGCTTTCTGCCCGGAATCTCCGGGGGTGCCTTCGATGATCCGCGCACCCGGCTGCGCATCGAGGACGGTGTGGCCTTCGTGCGCGCTACCACGGAGCGCTTCGACGCCATCCTCGTCGACTCGACAGACCCGAAGGGACCCGGCATCGCGCTGTTCTCAGAGGAATTCTATCGCGCCTGCGCCGGGATCCTCACGCCCTCCGGCGTGCTGGCCGCACAGAGCGGCTCGCCGCTGCACCAGCGTAGCTTGATGGAGGGTATCTCCCGTCACCTGTCCGCCGTCTTCCCAATCGTCGCGCCGTACTGGGGTGCGGTTCCTGCCTATCCGGGCACCCTCTGGAGTTTCACTTTCGCCTCAGCAGCGACCGATCCGCGTCCTTCGCCCGACGAGGTGTTCCGCCGCATCAGCTCGCGTGGCCTTGGCCCCTTGCGGTACTACTCGCCCGGGGCCCACCACGCCGCGTTTGCGCTGCCGTCCGTGCCGTGAAATTTCTCGGCGCGGACCTCCACAGCCATCCCGCGGCCCTGCTCATCGGCGTGCCCTACGACGCGACCTCGACCTTTCGCGCCGGGAGCCGCCACGCGCCTGGGGCGATCCGGTGGGCGTCGCAGAGTATCGAGACATTCAGCCCGGTTCTCCGCCGTGACCTGGAAGACATCGCGTTCGGCGATGAGGGCGACCTGCACGTCGAAGGGATGACCCCTGAAGCCATGGTGGACTCCCTCGCCTCGCGCATCGGGGCACTCGAGGCAGCCACGCTGCCCGTGATCGTGGGCGGCGAGCATACGGTCACCCTTGGCATCGTGCGCGCGCTCGCCGGCCGGCATCGCGACCTGGCGGTGCTCCAACTCGACGCGCACACCGACCTGCGGGACGAGTACGAGGGCCGGCGCGTGTCGCATGCCACCGTGATGAGGCGGATCCTTGACCTTGTTTCACCGGGTTCCCTGGTGGCGGCGGGCATCCGCGCGGGGACGCGTGAGGAGTTCTTGCTCTCGACGGGCCTGCGGTACTCCTCGCATCGCCTGGCCATACCGCCGGAGGTCTGGACGTGGCTAGAGGCCAGGCCCGTCTACATCACCATCGATATCGACGTCATGGATCCAGCCGACGCGCCGGGGACCGGCAATCCCGAGCCTGAGGGCGTCTCGGCCCACGAGCTCCTGACATTCGTGCGTCGGCTGGAGGGTTTGCGGGTCGTGGGAGTGGACCTCGTAGAGGTATCTCCGCCCTATGACCCGTCAGGCAGGACCAGCGTGCTCGCTGCGACGATCTTGAGAGAGGCGATCCTGGCGATCACCGCCCCC
Source organism: Armatimonadota bacterium (assembly GCA_020028535.1). Taxonomy (GTDB): domain Bacteria; phylum Sysuimicrobiota; class Sysuimicrobiia; order Sysuimicrobiales; family Kaftiobacteriaceae; genus Kaftiobacterium. The sequence continues at coordinate 24,258 of JAIBHM010000004.1, forward strand.
AGACCTGCCTGAAGACCCGCAGCGCGTTGGCCCCAAGGATCTTGCGGATGTCCGCCGGCGCGTGGCCGCGTTCGATCAGGCCCGCGGTGAGGTTCGGCAGTTTTGAGACGTCTTCGAGATCCTCCACCGCCTGACTGAACCCATCGAAGTCCGACCCCAGGGCGACGTGATCGGTCCCCATCACGTTGACCAGATATTCGATATGGGCGAGGACAGCTCGCAGGCTGGGGCCGCCGGTGAAGGAGGGGTAGAAATTTACGCCCACCACGCCACCGCCCTTCTTGATCTCCCGCAACTGATCGTCGGTGAGATTGCGCCGGTGCGGTGTGAGGCCGGCGGCGTTGGAGTGCGTGGCCACGACGGGTCCGCGCACGGAGCCCATCACATCCCAGAAACTGCGCTCGGAGAGATGCGACACGTCCACCACAATGCCCAGGCCCAGCATCCGCGCTATGACGGCTCCTCCGAGCGGGGTGAGACCTCCGTGGCGCTCTTCGACTGCGCCGTCGGCGAGGTCATTGCTGTTGTTCCAGGTCAGACTCATCATGCGCACGCCCCGCGCATAGAGCCGGTCGAGATTCGCTACGTCTCCGTCGATGGCCGAGCCGTTTTCGACCGCCAGCACCGCCGCGATCCGGCCGGTTCGTGATACGCGCTCGATTTCTGCGACCGAGGTCACGCGAACGAGCCGATCGTCCTGCTGATCGAGACGCTCGAACGCGTCGAGCAAGCGGCTCACCCGTCCGAAACCCTGGCCCGTGAAATGTGGATGCACGAAGAGCGCGAACACCTGCGCATCGACCCCGCCTTCGCGCAGGCGGGGGAGGTCGATGTGTCCCGCCGCGCTCCGGACGGCGATGTCGCGCGTTCCGGATTCGACCTCGAGAATGGTGTCGCTGTGGAGATCGACGACAGTGGCGTCGCGGTGAAGAGCAAGGGCGTTCAATCAGGACTTCTCTGGAGGGCAGGCGCAGGGACGCTGATGACACTTCGGACATCCCGCGGCGTAGCGGGACACCGCGTCCTCAGCGTCAACCCCGCACAACGTCGCCAGGCTCACGGTCCAGGCCAGCACGTCGGAAAACTCCTCGCGCAAGGCAGCAGGCTCGCCTGTGCGAACGGCACGCGCGAGCTCGCCGACCTCTTCAGCGAGCCAGCGGAAGGTGCCGTCCTTGCCGCGGGCGCGGTCGCGGTGGCCGTACGTCGCTTCGATGATCTGCTGGAACTCACGGAGATGCACGCCCTGAGAGTTCAGCGGAGAGGAACTGAAACCTTGCGGGGTGTTTCGAACGCGCTACTTCATTCCCGTCAGTTCGGCCGCGATCGCCATCAATACGGTTTGGGGCACATTGCCGAGGACCGCGAAGTTCGTCGCGCGCGACTGCCACAACACCACCCGGAAATAGCCAAGGTCGAGGAACCGGCCGAGGGGTCCTCGCATGCTGCCCACAACAGTCTCCCTTCCGACGTTGGGGAAGGCCATCCGCGATGCGGGGGTCTGGAAGATCGTCACGACGCCGACGCCGTCGCTGTATGTCGCTGCCGCAGCGGCGAACGCACCGTGACGCGCCACACGGCCGTCGCGAAAGACATACCGGTTGAGCAGGCGCGGGGGAGCGACGATTGGGGTGCCCGCCTGCCGGCGCAGCTCGTCTGCGGTCGTCACCCGGCCTCCCGAGACGTGGAAGGAGAGCACCTTCGCGCCCGCGGGCCGGCGAAATGTGAACAGCGCCGTCGGGAGGTTGAGGCTGTAGCTGATGCGGCTGAAGTAACTGACGTACACGATCTCGCCGCCAGCATCCCGTTCCTCCGTGCGCAGGACCACGCCGGTCGCCTGATCCACCCACAAGTGCCGGTTGCTGCCGCCCGCGCCTGGGGCAAGCGCCAGGACAACGGTGTCCCGGCCGATCACCGCCTCACGTCCGAGCAGGGAAACGGTATACCGGCGGAGGATATCCTCCGCCGGTTCGGGCGACCCCGCGCCCTGCACAAAAGACGGACCGCGAATGACCAGGTGCATCGATGGTTCGTACTGCCAGGTATCCACCCCATCGTCCACGATGAGGCGGCCGCTCACCGATTCCGGAGAGAGAAATTCCAGGCGCAGCCGGCCCAGCCGTTTGTAGGCTTCCAGGATCGTGACCGTCTCCGCGCGTGTGCCCCTGACCGTCGAGATGACCTTCGTTCCTTCGTAGTCGATGAGCGCGGGCGCGGCGAGCATCGTCTTGAGGATGGACGCCGCGTCGGGAGCGGGCCTGGGCGCCCGCGCCTCGAAGCGGACCGCGGCGGGGGCAGGCATCGTCAGCCCAAGCACCAGCGCCGCAATGATGACGTGTGTTCCAGTCACGGCTCCTCTCCGGGCGCGCGCCGGGCGCCGGCGAGAGCAAGATTCGCATCACCGACCAGCAAGCCGATGTACGCGCGATCCACAAATGGATCGGCGGACGAGACCAGGGCGTGCTCGCGCACGTAGACGTCCACGCCGATGTCGGCGGCCTGCAGCCGGTCGATGCGGCCCTTCACCAGCGGCACCGCGACCAGGATGAGCACCAGCATGGCCGCGGCGACGGCGTACGCCGGCCGCCTGAACGCGGCGCGTATGGTCTCGAGCATTCCGGAGGCTACGGGGCGGCCTTCTTCCTGGGCGATCCGGCGGCGCAGCCCCTGCCACACTTCCTGCGGGGCCTCTCGTTCGGGAAGCCGCCCAATCAGATGCTTCACCTGCCGCAGTCCGGCAAGCTCCTCGCGGCATTCGATGCAGGTCACTAGATGCGCCTCGACCTCGCGCCGTTCGTCGGGAGAAAGCTCGCCGTCGGCGTAGGCGGACAGCTGGCGTTGCAGGCGGGCGTGGATCACCGTTCCATCCCCCTTCCCTGCGCGCGGCCGGGCAAGAGGTGGCGCAGGCGCTCCTGCAGCATCCGCCGGGCGCGGTGCAGCCGTGATTTCACGGTGCCGACCGGGATGCGCAGCGTTTCGCTGATCTCCTCGTAGGAGTGTCCTTCGATATCACTCAAAACGACCACCATCCGTAATTCCGAACTGAGCGCGAGCAGAGCGCGCTGGATGTCGGCGTCCAGCTGCGCGCTCAGAACAGTCTCTTCCGGATCCGCGGCAGGATCCGCGACTTCGCGGGTCACCTCGTCGCCCTTCGCGGTTACCAGCGGCGCGTCGAGCGACTCGATGCGTACCTTGGGCCGGCGCCGGAGCATGTCGATGTAGAGATTTGTGACGATCCGGTACAGCCAGCTCTCCAGGTTCGCGGTCGGATCGATCCGACGGAACGCGCGATAGACGCGGATGCACGCCTCCTGCGTGAGATCCTTGGCGTCGGCGTCGTTGCCGGCCATGCGGTAGGCGAGCAGATAGATCCGGCGGCCATACCGCTCCAGCAAGGCCTCGTACGCCTGAATCTCGTGACGCTGATACCGGGGCGGCGAGGAATTGGAAAAACGCCCACCCGCTCTCACTGTATCCTACGGGAGCGGCGGGCGCGGAAGTTCCGGCACAACCGTCATCGTATCACAATGCCTGCACGGAGGCGCTCGAGCAGACGGGGGCCAATCCCCTCGACCTGGAGCAAATCCTCGAGCCGGTGAAACGGGCCGTGTCGGTCGCGGTGTGCCACGATCCGGCGGGCGAGGACCGGGCCAATCCCGGGCAGCGCTTCGAGATCGCGCGCCCCCGCACGATTCAGGTCGACGCGTGTATCTCCGGGTTGCCCGGCGGACGCGCGG
>JAIBHM010000156.1 GCA_020028535.1 Armatimonadota bacterium
ATGATCGATGTCCCGGTGTCGCTGATTGGGACCTTGGGCGTGATGGCGGCCCTGGGCTTTTCGCTCAATAATCTGTCGCTCTTCGGCCTCGTGCTGGCGATCGGCATCGTGGTGGACGATGCCATCGTCGTGGTCGAGAACATCAAGCGCTGGATGGCCAAAGGCCTGGAGCCCCGCGAGGCCACCCTCAAGGCCATGGCCGAGATCACCGGTCCCGTCATCGCCATCACCCTGGTTCTCAGCGCGGTCTTCATCCCCACGGCCTTCCTCACGGGCATCAGCGGCCAGTTCTATCGCCAGTTCGCCCTCACCATCGCCGCCTCGACCATCATCTCGGCCCTGAATGCGCTGACGATGGCTCCCGCCCGAGCGGTGCAGCTCATTAAACCCTCGGGCGCAGGCCATGACGCAAAGGAGCTGGAGGCGCTGCCCCGCCTGGGCATCGCCCTGATCGGCGGGTTCTCGGCCTACCGCTTCCTCACGCCCGCACTGGCGCCGCTGTTCGGCCTGTCGGGTCTGGAGCCGGGCGCCCACGAGGGTGTGGCGCAGGCATCCAGTGCACTGGCGATCTGGACGCTGCGCGGGGCGGCCTTCCTGGTGGGCAGCGTCGTGGGATGGCTCCTCAGCCCGCTCATCAACCGACTTCTGGGTGGTTTCTTCAAGGGGTTCAACTGGTTCTTCGACCGGGTGATCGACGTGTACGGACGGGCGGTGGCGATGGCGCTGCGGGTCAGCGTTGTCGTGCTCGTAGTCTACGGCGGCCTGATCGGCCTCACCTACCTGGGGTTCACCACCGTGCCGGTGGGATTTATCCCGGCGCAGGATAAAGGGTATCTGATCGTCGATGTGCAGCTGCCATACGGCGCGTCCTTAGAGCGCACCGACGCCGTGGTCCGCCGAGCATCAGACATTATTCAGGGAACGCCCGGCGTCGCCAACGCGGTGGGGTTTGCCGGCTTCTCGGCCGCGACACGGTCGAACAACTCCAACGCCGGCGCCATATTTGCGCCGTTGAAGCCATTTGAAGAGCGCGCAGGGCATGGCCCAAGCGCCACGGAGATCATTCAGCACCTGCGTCAGCGACTCTCCGGCATCCAAGAGGCGAGAATCGCGGTGTTCCCCCCGCCCCCCGTGCAAGGCCTGGGGACGGCCGGCGGCTTTAAACTGCAAGTCCAGGACCGCTCCGGGGCCGGTCCGACGGCGCTGCAGGCGGCGACTGAAGCGCTCGTCGCCGCGGGAAATCAGCAGCCTGGTCTGGTGGGACTCTTCACCCCCTTTAGCGCCAACACCCCGCGACTGTTCGCCGACGTGGACCGCACAAAGGCCAAGATGCTGAACGTGCCGCTGAACAATGTGTTCGACACCCTGCAGGTATACATGGGTTCGTCGTATGTCAACGACTTCAACCTGTTGGGCCGCACCTACCGGGTGACGGCGCAGGCAGAAGGGGCGTTCCGGGCCGACCCAGAGGATATCGCCAAGCTCAAGACGCGCAGCGCGTCTGGGGCCATGGTGCCGCTCGGCTCGCTCGTAGACATACGCCGGACGACCGGCCCCGACCGGGTGGTGCGCTACAACATGTTCCCTGCGGCCGAGATCAACGGCGACACGGCGCCGGGATTCAGTTCCGGCCAGGCCATCGCCACTATGGAAGGACTCGCAAGGAAGGTGCTGCCGAGTGGAATGAGTTTTGAGTGGACCGACCTCACTTACCAGCAGGTCATCGCCGGCAACACCGCGCTTTTCATCTTTCCTCTCTGCGTGCTGTTCGTCTTTCTCTTGCTGGCCGCCCAGTACGAAAGCTGGGTGCTGCCACTCGCTATTATCCTGATCGTGCCGATGTGCCTCCTCTGCGCCATCGCGGGGATCTGGCTGCGCGGCATGGACAACAACATCCTGACCCAAATCGGGTTCGTGGTGCTGGTCGGTCTCGCCTGCAAGAACGCCATCCTCATCGTCGAGTTTGCGAAAGATCAGCAGCAAGAGGGCAAAGACCGGATCGCGGCGGCGATCGAAGCCTGCCGCCTCCGACTCCGCCCGATCCTTATGACGTCCTTCGCCTTCATCCTCGGCGTGGTCCCCCTGTTCGTGGCGAAGGGGGCCGGCGCCGAGATGCTGCAGGCGCTGGGAACTTCGGTGTTCAGCGGCATGTTGGGGGTGACGTTCTTTGGGTTGTTTCTGACGCCGGTCTTCTACGTGGTCATCCGCTGGTTCGTCGAACGGAGGAGACGCATGTCGGACCCCGCAGTTGCTCCCTCGGCAGGAATTCGGGCCGTAGTGCTTCTTCCTCTGCTCTTCGGGTTGCTGACCGGTTGCGCGGTAGGGCCGGATTATCGAGAACCCCAAACCCAGGTGCGCGATTCGTTTGCAAATCAGACTCAGCCAGGCCTGTCCACAGACGAGGTGGAGGCTTCGTGGTGGCGGGGCTTTGATGACGATATGCTGAATCACTTGGTCCAGCTGGCGATTGCCGGTAACCATGACCTGCGTATCGCAACGGCTCGGCTCCGCGAAGCCCGGGCCCTGCGCTCTGAGACCAGATTCGATCTCTTCCCGATCGTGACCTCGGAAGCCTCCTACACAAAGCAGCGATTGAGCGAGGTCATAGCGCCTCCACCGAATGAGCGCGATGTGGACTATTTCAGCGCTGGATTCGATATGAGCTGGGAGCTCGATTTCTTTGGGCGCGTGCGCCGCTCCATCGAAGCGCGCTCTGCGGAAGTCGGAGCTGCCGAAGCTACTCGCCGCGATGTGATCGTGAGCTTGCTGGCTGAGATTGCACGGAACTATTTCGAACTCCGCGGAACTCAGCATCAGCTCGAAGTCGCGCTCAGGAATGCCGCGAATCAGCAGCAAACCTTGGATCTGACCATAGCCCTGTTGGAAGGGGGCCGTGGGACCGAACTCGATACTTCACGGGCGCGGGCACAGTTAAATTCGACGTTGGCCATCATTCCTCCGCTCGAGACCGCCATCAAGCGGGCGCTGTACCGATTGGGCGTCCTCACCGGCCAGCAGCCTACGGCCCTGGAGCCAGACTTATCTGAGTCCATGCCGCTCCCCCGTGCCCCGGATCTTGTGGCGATCGGGAGCCCCGAGGACTTACTACGCCGACGTCCCGACATCCGGGTTGCAGAACGCAATCTGGCGGCTGCGACTGCCCTCATTGGCGTGGCCACTGCAGACCTGTTCCCACGGGTCACCGTCGCCGGGAACGTGTCCCTGCAGGCCGTCTCCTTAGGAAACCTTGCCGCGAGCGGCAGCGACGCATACTTTCTCAGCCCAAGAATCTTTTGGGCCGCGTTCGATTTGGGGCGTGTACGGGCCCGGATCCAGGCTGTGGATGCACGTGCCGACGCGGATTTGGCCCAGTACGAACTGACGGTCCTGACCGCACTCGAGGAAACGGAGAATGCGCTCGTCGATTTCGGTCGCCAGCAGAAGCGGCTGGGCTTTCTTCGGGCCTCGGCTGAAGCGAGCGAGAAGGCCGCCGACTTGGCGCGGCTCCGTTTCCAGTACGGGGTGACAGACTTTCTCACGGTCCTCGACGCGGAACGCACCTTGCTGGAAGCCCAGGACCGGCTCGCCGAGAGTGAAACTCGTACGGCGACTGCGCTGATCGCCGTCTACAAGGCTCTCGGCGGGGGGTGGGAGGCAGAACGATAGCGCCATTCCTCGCGCCAAGAGCCCGCAGAGCCAGGCATCTAAACCGGTGATCGCCCATACACTGAAGGAGGGTCCCCAATGCGTGAGCTGATTCACGTCTCCAAGGCGAAAATCATCAAGGATAAAGGTCCCCTCCGCCGGGCCTACATCGAGAACTTTCCCGAGCCGGTCCGCTACGGCGTCCACGGGGGGATCAAGAAGTTCTACGGGGTGGAGCCGCCTGAGGACGTTCCCACGACCCTTGATCACATCGTCGCCGCGGTGGCCGGCTGAATGACCGGCACGCTGGCCGGGGCGCTAGCGGCGAGGAAGATCCCGACGCAACCGGACCGATTGTCCTCTGAGGTCGAAGGCTTCATCGAGAACGTAGACGGCAAGCCGCTCATCACGCGGATCAAGGTCCACTACCACGTGAAGGTTCCCCAGGGAAAGCGTGAGGAGGCCCTGCGTGCGATCGAGATCCACGAGAAAGGCTGTCCCGCCTCCCAGTCCGTCCAGCGGGGCATCGCGATCGAATGGGACGGCGAGGTGGTCGAAGAGTAGGGCACTTGCGCCGCTGCTGCTCCTTGCCTTCGCGAGTCCCGCAACGACCGATGAAAGTGAAGCGCTCTGGAGGCTGCTCCGGGGTGGGGGGCAGGTGGTGGTGACGCGGCATGCCACGACCGAGCCCGGCGTGGGCGACCCGCCATCTCTTGCGGACGCCTGCTGGCGCATTACTGACCTCGCAGCTCGCAGGAGTGAAGGAGGGGACTGTTGCGATGAATGAGGCACTGGAGTTCCTGATCCGGCACGGGTACTCAGTTCTGTTCGCGGTGGTGTTCGTCGAGCAGATCGGTTTGCCCATCCCGGCCGCCCCATTGATGCTCGCCGCCGGAGCTTTGGCCGGCGGCAAGCAATTGAGC
>JAIBHM010000157.1 GCA_020028535.1 Armatimonadota bacterium
CGGCGACCAGCAAGAGGAACAGGATCACCGACAGCCCGGCGATCATTGGCAGCATCCCCAGCAATCGCCTGGCGAGAAACCTGATCATCCGGGTTGCATCGCCTCCTGTCTACTGGCTCGTGAAACGCCACTCCGGCACATTCCAGGTCTCCGGCTGGGTCGAGCCCGTGGGCTTCCAGTTCTGGAGACTGGTCCGGTGCCCGGTATAGTCCGACCGGAAGTACAGCGGCAGCGCAGGCAGGTCGTCCAGCCAGACCTGTTGAGCGCGCTGGAGCATCTGCGCCCGCTTCGCCGCATCGAGCTCGCCGGGGACGCCGTGGCACAGCCGGTCTACCTCCGCGTTCTTGTAGCGCGTCCAGTTCTGACCCGCCCCGGTGGGCCCGGGAATGCCGTCGCTCGTGTACAGCCCCTCACAGTCCGAGATGGGACTGAAGGTGAGGGCGTAGAGCATCACCTCGAACTTCCCGCTTGGTCCCACGTCCCCAAACAGCACACGCGCCGGAAGGTTCTGGATCTTCAACTCCACGCCGACGGCGCGCCACTGCTGCTGGAGGATCTGCTGCACCGATTCACGGACACGGTTGCCCGCGGTGGTGTTGATGGTGAGCTCCAGCCGCACTCCGTCCTTCGTGCGGATGCCATCGGCCCCGCGCGCCCAGCCGGCTTCATCGAGCAGCTGATTGGCGCGGGCGGGGTCGTAGCCGTAGACTTTGGCGTTCTTGAGGTACCCGTAATGCTTTGGCGGCAGGAACGAATGTGCGACGGGCTGCTTGCCTTCGAACAAGCTCTGGACCATCTGCTCGCGGTTGATCGCGTAGATCAGAGCCTGGCGCACGCGCCGGTCGGTAAGCTTCGGGTTCTCCATATTGAGATCAAGGTGCTCCCAGGTCAGGCCCGGAGTCGCCTGCGCGATGAAGTCTCGCCGCGCCTCCCGCTGCAGCCGCTTCTCGAGTTCCAGGCCCTGTGTGAAGGGCACCGCGGTAATCTCGTATGCCGTCTTCTGCTTTGCCGAGGTGGCCCACTCGTGCGAGTCGAGCGTGGCCGGATTGGTCTGGAAAGCCTTGCCCAGGATGTGTCTCGGCAGATATCCCGCTTCCCCCGTAATGAGGACGTTGGCGAAGGCGTGGCGCGACTTCCACTGGACGACGAGGGTGTAGGCATCAGGCGCCTGGATGTTCTCGATGCGATCGCTCACATCTCGGCCGCCCGAAGGGAACTGGGGGTGGGTATTCACGCGCCACGCAAAGACGTAGTCGTAGGCCGTCAGCGGCGTGCCGTCCTGCCAGGTGAACCCGCGCCGCAGCTTCCAGGTCACCTGCATCTTCCCGTTGGGAAGCAGGTTCCAGTCGCCGTCCCGGACGCTCGGCATTTTCTGTGCGATGACCGGGTAGAACTCCCACTTGTCGTTTAGGTCGACTGTAGGAAGCAGCAACTGCGCCGAGACGACCGCGGATGTATACATGGCGCACGCGTCGCAGATGGCCAGGCCGATGATGGCCGGCTCCTGCTGGGTCCCGAACACCACGTCGGTCCTGGCCGGTGCGGAGGCCGCCGGTCCGGGTAACAGGCTCACCCCGGCGACCAGCGCGAGCGCGAGCCCCAGGCTGAATGCCTTGACCTTCATACCGTCACCTCCCTATCGAATCCCGCGGATGACCGGGTCGAGCATCGTCGCCGCGCGAAGATCCGATGACGGCGGCGCGGTGCGCTGAGTCCTGCGTTCAAGAGGAACCACCTGCTCGGTGGAACGCCCTTCTCGGGATCGCGCCGGCCGCCAGGGCTTGCCGGGTGTTTGCGGCTTCGGGCGCCCGAGGCGTGTCGCCTCGAGGAAGGCGAGCAGGTCTCCCTCTTTGACGCGGAATGATTTGCCGATCTTGCTGGCTGGGATCTTGCCGGCATGAATGTACTCGTAGATGGTCATGCGGTGCAGCTGGAGGAACTCCGCCACCTGCCGCACCGTAAGCAGCGTCTCGTGGTCATCCACAGCCGTCCCCCTCCTCCGACGCGCACTCGCGGTCGCACTTGTACACGATTGCATACTCCTGACCGCTTCCACTGACAATCCCTGACGAACTTAGCCGACAGCGTCCTGACGGGCGCGGCATTGACGCCGCTATCTGGCAACTTCAGGGATTGTCAGTGTTCATATGCACGAGTGCACGTTGGAGCAATTGTGGGGGAGGGCCGCTTGCAGAACTGATTGCAGACTGCTTATACAGGGTCGCCGCGGCGGACGCGCTCGGCGAGGTAGATCGTCTCCGGATCGGGGGCAGCGCTCAGCTCTTCGCGAAGCCGTTCGACAAACGCCTCGTAGTGGCGGACCGCACGCGTGCGCTCACCGAGCCGCACCAGCGCGCGGATGAGTTCTCGATGTGCCGTCTCATGATAGCCGTCCCGCGCGAGGATCCGCTCGAACCACTGTACCGCCAGCCCGAACTGCTCGTCTTCGAACGCCGCCCGCCCCAGGCGCAGCAACGCATCGACGTATCGTGCCGCCAGCAGTTCGCGCCGTGGGCGGAACCAGTCGCCCTCGGAGAAATCCTCGAGGAACTCGCCCCGGTACAAACCGACGGCATCCTCCAATGCGGACGGCGCTTGTGCGGCCTCCCCCGCATTGCGCGCCTCATCGAGGAGCGCGGAAAATGCTTCGACGTCACACCAGTAGTCGAGGCCGCCGTTGAACGTGTAGGCTTCGCCGGTGAAGAGGATCCACTCCTGACCGCCGAGCGCCCGACGCAGATGATGCAGGCACGTGTGAAAATTGCCACGCAGTTGCGTGGGCGAGGCATCGGGCCAGAGATCCAAGCCGATTTGTTCCTTCGTGCGCGGCCCCAGCGTCACCAGATAGAAGAGGAGTTCGCGCGATTTCGCGTAGGTCCAGTCGGCCCGGGCGAGGATGTGATCCGCCCGATGCACCTCCGCAGGGCCGAGGGCGAAGATGCGCAGATCTATTCCCACGGTGCCCGCAGCCCGTGTGCCGTTCGGCAGGCGGGCTGAGACGGCGGGCAGCGACGTCGCGTAGGCCACAGCCTCATCCAGCGTCATCGCCCTTCCCGCGGTTAACGAGCGCGCATACGCCGTGTCGCCGAGCGACGCCCGGGCCGACGATCGCGCATCCCGCTGGAACGTGCTGTCCTTCGAGTCTACCGGGATGCCCGCCGCCTGCCGCAGGGTCTCCGCCGCGCCAAGGAGGCGGGCACCGGGCTCGGCCTCGCCCCCGCTGACGGCAACGGCCGCGAGACCCTCAAGACACTCCGCGATTGCATCGCGCACGCCCAGGTCCGTGAACCGGGAGAGGCTCTCCAGCAGATGCTCCACAGCGGCGCGCCGGTTTCCAAGGTTCAACTCCACGCATCCAAGATTGGCATGACAGGTGGCCGTCATCTGCAGGTTACCTTCGGACTGCCCCCACGCCAGACTCTCCTCAAAGAGCGGCTTGGCGCGCGCGTAGTCTCCCTCCAGCATCGTGACGAGCGCCAGGTTATTGAGCGCCGCGGCGCCGCCGGAGTGATCGCCGACCTGGCGCCATAGCGCTCGACTCTCCTCGAGACGACGTGCGGCCTCACGGTACTCCCCCACCCGGAACGCCGTCATTCCCAGCACGTTGAGCACCTTGGCCACAAGGCGGGGTTTGTTCAACTCCCGGTACAACGCGAGCGATTGCTCGAGATACGCTCGGGCCTGGCCGTTCTCGCCGATGCCGCTGGTGCCTGCGCCAAGATTCAGCAGGACTCCCGCCATCCCGGCTCTGTTGCCTGTCCCCTCAAACAGCTGTCGGGCCTCTTGCAACAGCGGCTGACCGGTCCGCGGGTCACACTGGGTGTTGGCCAGCAACCCTGCCGCATTGAGCGCCTCCCCGCGGAGGTCATCGTGCACGCCGTTGGCGATGCGGAGCGACTCGGCCAGCCATCGCCGGCCCTCCGAGAGGTAGCCGCGCGCGCGCCAGAATGGGGTCAGCCCTACTGCCAGGCACAGCGCCTCGGCCGGCTCGTTCTGCTGGATCGACCATGAGAGTGCCCCGATCAGGTTCTCGCGCTCGGCTTCCACCTCATCGAGCCACTTTCGCCGCGCGTGATGCGCGTCTCGGTCCCACGGGACGTCCGCTGTTCGCTGATACCAGTCGCGGTGCCGGCCGCGCAGCTCGTCCAGCTCTCCGGCCTCGCGCAGCTTGTCGATCGCGTAGTGCCGGATACTCTCCAGCAGTCTGTAGCGAACAACATCTCCGCTCTGCACGGCGCCGACCAGAGACTTGTCCACCAGGCGGGCAAGCAGGTCGACGGCACCGGCCGCCTCGACTCCCTCGCCGGTGCAGATCGCCTCAACAGCGGCGAGCGTGAACGTCCCGGCGAAGACGCCCAGACGGCGGAACAGGACCTCCTCGGGTTCGGAGAGCAGGTGATGGCTCCAGTCGATGGCCGCATGCAGCGTGCGGTGCCGGGGCTGCGCGGTGGAGCTGCCCGAAGTGAGCAGCCTGAACCGGTCGTCCAGGCGTCCGAGGATCTGCTGCGGCGAGAGCACTTTGATACGCGACGCCGCCAGCTCGATGGCAAGCGGGATCCCATCCAGCCTGCGGCAAAGTTCGGCCACGACCGTAGCGTGGTCGCGCGTGAGGACAAATTCCGGCAGCACCGCGCGGGCGCGCTCTTCGAACAGCCGCACCGCCTCCGCGGCGAGCATGACGGTGGAGGAAGCATCTTCCGGGGGCAGCGCTAGGGGAGGAACGGAAAACACCCGCTCGCCGGGCACCCGCAGCGCTTCGCGGCTGGTGGCCAGAACCGTCACGGAAGCACAGACCTGCAGCAATCCCTGGACGAATGCGGCGCAGGCTGCGGCGAGATGATCGCAATTATCGAGGACGAAAAGCAGCCGGCGCGCCTGAAGCGTATCGGTTAGGACCTTCTCCAGTGGGCGATCGTCCTCTTCGCCGATACCCAGGACAGTGGCGACCGCGGAGGGCAGACGTTTCGGATCTAGCAGCGGGGCAAGCTCGACGAGCCAGACGCCGTCGGGATATTCGCCGACGAGGCCGGAAGCGGCTTCAAGCGCCAGGCGGGTCTTCCCACACCCCGCAGGTCCGACCAGCGTGACGAGGCGGTGGCCATCCAGCAACCGGCGAACGTCTCGCAGTTCGCGGTCGCGGCCGACAAATGACGTGAGCGGCGAGGGCAGATTCGTGCCGCGCATGATTCAGGTATTGTAGCATACAGCCAATGGTCACCACGACGGCCGATCGCGTTCTGCTGTTGCGTCGCGGGCGGAAGCTCGAGGTCTTCACCATCGTCTGGAACAGCGCCGAAGGATTGCTCAGCGTCGTCCTCGGGCTCTTCGCGGGCAGCGTCGCGTT
>JAIBHM010000158.1 GCA_020028535.1 Armatimonadota bacterium
GGTCTTGCGGTGTTGCCGCCGCCCGAGGTCGGCACACGGGTCGTCGCGCCCCAGCCGCTGCGGATCAGGCGCGGGCCGAAGTCATTCTTCGCCACCCTCGCGCTCGTCGCCGCAGAAACACCGTTAGAGATTCTGCGTGAAGACAACGCATGGTACGAAGTCCAGCTTCCGGACGGCGAGACCGGCTGGGTGCACCAGGACGACCTGCGGATCACTGAGAGGCCGGGTGCCGCCGGCGGGCAATCGTCGATTCGCGGCGGAGACATCGCCAGGGAGGCGATACGCTACCTGGGCACGCCGTATCGCTGGGGTGGACAGACCAGCGGCGGGGTGGACTGTTCGGGCTTTGTCTTCATCGTCTTCAGCCGCGTACCGGGGATGGCGCGCCTGCGCTCCTACGATTATTTCCAGATGGGCGCTCCGGTGCAGGCCGCCAACCTGTTGCCGGGCGATCTTGTGTTCTTCACGACCTACGCCCCCGGCCCGTCGCACGTCGGCATCTACCTCGGCGACGGGAAGTTCATCCATGCTGCCTCCGGCGCCAGGCGTGTGATGATGAACGCGTTGGACGATCAGTACTACGCCACGCGCTACCTCGGCGCGCGCCGCATCCTCAACCCCTAACCACACCATACATCTCGCACGGGGGGAAGGCCGCCTCCGCCCCAGAAATTGCTGAGTCGTGGCTCGACGTGTCTTGATCCTCGGCGCAGGCGGACGCGACTTTCACAACTTCAACGTCTTCTACCGGCCGCGGCCCGAGTATGAGGTCGTCGGATTCACCGCCACACAAATTCCGGACATCGAAGGTCGAATCTACCCCAGCGCGCTCGCGGGAGCGCGATATCCAAACGGCATCCCGATCTATCCTGAAGAGGATCTCGAGCAGCTCGTCAGGCAGCTGCGCGTCGATGAGGTCATCTTCGCCTACAGCGACGTCTCCCATGAGCACGTGATGCATCTCGCCAGCCGCGCCATAGCCGTGGGCGCCAGTTTCGGGCTGCTCGGTCCGGATGCGACCATGCTCACCTCCCGCCGTCGCGTCGTGAGCATCGGTGCCGCGCGCACCGGCGCCGGGAAGAGCCAGACCACCCGCCGGGTGGCCGGCATTCTCAAGAAGCTCGGCATGCGCACCGCGGTGATCCGGCACCCCATGGCTTACGGCGACTTCATCCGCCAGCGGGCCCAGCGTTTCGCGACGTTCGAGGACCTGGACCGGTATGAGGTGACCATCGAGGAGCGCGAGGAGTACGAGCCCCACATCCAGCAGGGCACCATCGTCTACGCCGGCGTGGACTACGCCGATGTCGTACAGATGGCGGAGCCGGATGCGGACGTGCTCATCTGGGACGGTGGGAACAACGATTTCCCCTTCCTGCGGACCAACCTCCACATCGTGCTTCTGGATCCCCACCGTGCCGGGCACGAGCTGCGCTACCATCCGGGCGAAGCGAACCTGCGGATGGCGAACGTCGTCGTCATCAACAAGGTGGACACGGCGAAACCCGACGACGTGATGACCGTCCGCACGAACGCGGCGCGCGTGAACCCGCAGGCCACCATCGTCGAGGCCGCCTCACCCGTGACGGTCGATGACCCGTCACAGATCCGCGGGCGGCGGGCCCTGGTGGTCGAGGACGGCCCGACGCTGACTCACGGCGGGATGGCCTTCGGTGCGGCGACACTCGCGGCGCGCAATCATGGAGCCCGCGAGCTCGTCGATCCACGGCCGCACGCCGTCGGCAGCATCCGCGAGGTGTTCGAACACTTCCCGCACCTGGGGCCGGTGCTGCCCGCGATGGGGTACGGCGCGGAACAGACCCGCGAGCTGCAGGAGACGATCGAACGGGCCGACGCCGACGTCGTCGTGATCGGCACGCCGGTGGACCTTCGCCGGGTGATGGCGCTGCGCACGCCCGCAGTTCGCGTGCGGTACGAGCTTGAGGAACGGACCCGACCCGATCTGGAGGATATTCTTCGAGCCTGGTGGGAAAAGTAGGTCAGCCATGCTGAGCGGACGCGATTTCCTTTCGATGGACGACCTCACCGCGGAAGAGATCCGTGCAGTGCTGGAGCGGTCCGGCGACCTGAAGCGGCGTCTCCACGCGGGCGAGTCCCCCCCGGTCCTCGCGGGGAAGACGCTGGCGATGATCTTTGAGAAGCCCTCGTTACGCACCCGGGTTACCTTTGAAGTCGGGATGCGGCAGCTCGGGGGCCACGCCATCTACCTGTCGCCGCAGGACATCCAGCTCGGCACGCGCGAGAGTACTCCCGACGTCGCGCGGAATCTCTCCCGCTGGGTCAACGGGGTCATGGCGCGCACTTTCGCGCATCGAACGGTCCAGGATCTGGCAGAATATGCGACGGTGCCCGTTATCAACGGCCTCTCGGACCGCGAGCATCCCTGTCAAATCCTGGGAGATCTCCTGACAATCCAGGACCACGCACGCCGACTGAACGGCGTGCGTGTAGCATGGGTGGGCGACGGGAACAACGTCTGCCACTCGCTGCTTTTGGGCGGCGCGAAGGTGGGCATACACCTGGCGGTGGCCACACCGCCCGGGTACGAACCCGCGAATGAGATCATTTCCCGCGCCAGAAGCCTTGCCGCGAAATCTGGGGGCAGTATCTCAGTAGGCCATGATCCCAACGAGGCCGTGCGCGGGGTGGACATCATCTACACGGACGTGTGGGTGAGCATGGGGCAGGAAGCAACACGCGCGGAGCGCCTCAAGGCATTTGCCGGATTCCTGGTCGATGGCGCGCTCCTACGGGCGGCAGGGCCACAGGCGAAGGTCATGCACTGCCTGCCCGCGCACCGGGGCGAGGAGATCACCGACGAGGTGCTGGATGGGCCACAGTCCATTGTGCTGGATCAGGCGGAGAACCGCCTGCACGCGCAAAAGGGCTTGCTGGCGATGATACTCTAACAGCGAAGACCATGCCCGTTCAGATCCGGCTCCTCGACATCCTTGATATCCTGATCGTCGCGGTCCTCCTCTACCAGTTGCTGCTGCTCATCCGAGGCACACGGGCGGTGCAGCTGGTGACCGGGTTGGGCGTGCTCTTCGGCGTGTATGGGATCGCCCGTTACCTCGGACTGTACACGTTGCAGTATCTGCTGCAATACCTCGGCGTGGTCATTCCAATCGCCCTGCTCGTGATCTTCCAGCCGGAGCTGCGGCGCATGCTGGAGCAGCTGGGCCGGGGCGGCGTCCTGGTTACCGGCTTGCTCCCGCATGGACTGGGGCGCGAGGAGGCGATCCGGCTCGTTAACGACGTCTCCCGTGCCAGCCGCGTACTGGGGCTGCGGAAGATCGGGGCGTTGATCGTGCTCGAGCGGAATACCGGGCTGACCGATTTCATCGAGACTGGGATCAAAGTGGACGGGGTCGTCACCGTCCAGCTGCTGATCAACGTCTTCTTCCCGAACTCTCCCCTGCACGACGGCGCGGCCATCATTCGCGGCAACCGCATCATGGCGGCCGGCTGCCTCCTCCCGCTCAGCGAGAATCCCGCGCCCAGCCGCACGCTGGGCACCCGTCACCGGGCGGGCCTCGGGATCTCCGAGCAAACCGATGCGTTGGCCATCATTGTCTCCGAGGAGACGGGAACGATCTCGCTGGCGCGTGACGGCGAGCTGGTCCGCGGTCTGTCCGAGGAGGAGCTGAAGGCGTCCCTGCTCGAGCTGTTCACGCCTGAGCCGCCCCGCGCGAGATCTCGATGGCGCTGGTGGCGCCTCGCCCCGCGCACATGAGAATGCGCCGGATCCTCAACGAACAGACGCTGCTGGCCGTCCTGTCCTTCATTATCAGTGTGTCGTTGTGGGCATACGTCACGTCGACGCGGACGGAGCGTTCGCCGCAGGCCACGACGAAGGCGGTGCCCGTGGTGCCCGCCATCGTCGGCGAACCGGCCTACGGTTACAGCTTGCTCGGGATTCGCATCACGCCGCAGACGGTCGTCATCTCAGGCCCGCCGGGCCTCCTCGCGCAGGTGGAGACCGTCAGCACCGAGCCGGTGAACATCGCGGGCGTGACGCGCGACTTCGTCCAGGAGGTCGCAGTCGTTGCGCCGCTGCAGATCCGGACGACAGAGCGCGTGCGCGTTGCGGTGCAGGTGGTCCCCGCAGTCGCCGTCACCACGGTACGGGGCATCCGTGTCCAGAAGCCTCGGGCGCCACGCGGCCTCGTGGTCGAGCTCCAGCCCAGTCTTGTCATCGTGCAGGTGCAGGGGCCGGTGACGCTGGTGAACCGGCTGCGCGCCTCCGACTTCTCGGCGCATCTGGACGGGCTGGATTTTTCTGAAGGGCGCCAGCGGGCGCAGGTGAGGGTGCAGGCGCCGCCACAGGTTGAGGTGCTCAGCATCACTCCGGCCGGCGTGACGGTGACGGTGAAAAAGGGAAGCTGAGCATGGGACGCTTGTTTGGGACCGACGGCATCCGCGGCATCGCCAACGTCGACCTGACGCCTGAGCTGGTGTTCAAGGTCGGACGGGCGGCCGCACACGTGCTCGGGGGCAATGA
>JAIBHM010000033.1 GCA_020028535.1 Armatimonadota bacterium
CACGGGCGTGCTCACATTCCGAGCGACGGAACTCCGCACGATGCTCGGGGCAGACGTCCTCAAGAGTACGATGTTCACCGTGCGGCTGCTCGCCGATGAGCCTGCCGTGATGGAATTTGCCGGCCGCGGGTCGGGTCACGGCGTCGGGCTGAGCCAGTGGGGGGCGCGCGGACAGGCGCTGCTGGGCAAAAGCTACCTCGACATTCTGCGCTACTATTATTCCGGGATCACGATCGAATCCAGATAGCGATTGCGGCTCACCGAGTTCGATTACACGCTCCCGCAGGAGTTGATCGCCCAGCATCCCGTCGAGCCCCGCGACGCGGCGCGTCTGCTCGTCGTGGACCGCGCCGGCGGCCATTTCGAGCACCGCGTCTTTCGAGACCTCCCTGAATATCTGCGCGCCGGGGACGTGCTCGTCCTGAACAACACTCGCGTGATCCCGGCGCGACTGCGCGGCCGCAAGGCCACGGGCGGCGACGTCGAGGTGCTGCTCCTCCGGCCGGCGGCCGGCGAAGGCACGGGGGGCGGGGAGACGTGGGAGGTGCTGGTGCGCCCGGGGCGTCGCGTCCGGCAAGGGACACGGCTGATCTTCGCAGCGGATGTGGCCGGAGAGGTCATCGGGACGCTCGATGGCGGTGTCCGTGTCATGGCCTTCGATAGCCCTCATCCTGTGCTCGAAGCCATCCGCTCGATCGGCGAGACGCCGCTGCCTCCGTACGTGTACGAGCCGCTGCGCGATCCGGACGACTACCAGACCGTGTATGCGTCAATCGACGGAGCCGTGGCGGCCCCTACCGCGGGGCTGCACTTTACCGCTGGACTCCTCGACCAGATCCATCGCGCCGGGATCGAGACGGCCACGCTGACGATGCACATCGGCATTGGGACGTTCCGCCCCGTGACGGCAGAGGACCCGGCGCAGCACAAGATGGACGCTGAGTGGTATCAGGTGAGCTCCGAAGCAGCGCAGACCATCAATGCTGCGCGGGCCCGAGGGGGACGCATCATCCCGGTCGGCACCTCAGCGGTGCGGACGCTGGAGACGGTGGCCGCCGAGGATGGGGTGGTGCGGCCCGGAGAGGGCTGGAGCCACATGTTCATCGTCCCGGGCTACCGGTTCCGGGTCACCGATGCGCTCGTCACGAACTTCCATCTCCCCAGGACCACGCTGCTGATGCTGGTCAGCGCGCTGGCGGGACGCGAGTTGATCCTGCATGCGTATGCGGAAGCTATCCGGGATCGGTACCGCTTCTACAGCTTCGGGGACGCGATGTTGATCCTTTAAAGCGTCATTCCCAAAAGCCCGAGCATCGCGAGCGCTCCTCCCGCGAGCTGTGGACGCGAAAGTCGCTCTCGCAGGAACGCGCGGGCAAGCGCCACTGCCACGAGAGGATACATTGACGCCACCGGCGCCGCGACCGCCGTCAGACCTCCTTCCACAGCCATGGTGTAAAATGCCGTCGCGGCAACGCTAAAAGCCGCGACCACCCAGGCCTGCGTCCACCCGAGCACGTCCTTGAGATCGATCATGAACGGTCGCCGGCTCACCAGCACCGCGATCAAAACAATGACGGAGCTGAACAGCCAGGACCACCAGGTCACAGCGAACCAGCCGTGGGCTTCGCTCAACGGACCGTAATACGCGTTGGCCAACCCCCAGGAAAAGATCGCCACGAGAACCCAGGGTGTGCTCGGATCAGAGGTGACAAATCGGAATTCTTTGAAGAGAGTTCGCCAGCTGAGCGAAGAGGTGATCACGCCTACGACGATGAGGAGACCACCGAGGAGCTGGCCAAGCGTCGGCGCCTCGCCGTAGACGAGCATGGCCGTCAGTACGCTAATCACCGCCCATCCGCTGCTGAGCGGGGTCACGTAAGACACCTTCCCCACGCCGAGCCCGCGGTAGAATGCAACGCTTCCCACCATCGATAGCAGCTGAACGACGCCGATCCGCACGCGGCCTTCTAACGGTATGACGATCGAGGTCTGGGAGATCACGCCCCCGACGATTACGAGCAGCGTCCCGAGCCAGGTGATCCAGACAAAACCCCGGAGCTGGATGCGCCGGGACAACAGGGCGCTGGTATAGTCAGCCAGTCCCCAGCCCGACATCGCACCAAGGCCTGCGAGAATATCAATTCGTGCCATCGCGGGATTCCTGAAGCAACCGGTTTGGGGCGGGGACTATGTTTTCGGCTCGTCCTCGGTTTTGGACCAGCCGGCGCGCACGGGGTTCCACTTGCTGAGGTCCAGTGGGCCGAACTCGTCTTCCTCGATCTGGTAGCCGGCGCGTTCCAGGCGGGTCTTGGCTTCAGCGTAATACCGGTAGTCGATTTGAAAGGCGCCGGCTCGAACCGGGTTCTCGTAGGCGCCGATCCCCCCGAGGAGCCTACGCAGGTTCTCCGCCTCGGACGCCGCGGACTGAATCTCCACCCCGGAGTTCACGCTGGCGTATGCGCGCACCTTGGCGCTCTGTGGCGCCGCGGCGGGCCGTCCGGCGGCGTTGATCGCGGAGACGAACGTCTCCAGGGTGGCGCCCGGAGGTCCAGGCTGCGCAGTCCCCGGCTGCGCGGGCTTAGGCGCAGTGGTGCGCTGAGCCCGAATCGCGTCCGCCTTGGCCTTGATCGCGGCCAGGATCTCCTCACGGCTCTTTGGTTTCTGCTCATCCATTGATTAGACCGTCACAACAAGGGAAAATCATGAGAGATGCGAGCCTGCGTTGCGCTCGGCCTGCTGCTCACTCTTCTGCCCCTGACTTCCGCCGTATCAGCTGAGTCGTTTCTCACCGTCAAAGGCTTCGTTGTGTCGCGATCCGATCAGGTCCTCACCGTCCACAATGGTGGGGGCACGAAGGTCCGCGTGCTCATTGGCCCGGCCACGCTCGTTAAAGGGCTCCGCGCTTCGCCGGCCGCCATCGGGGTGAATGACCTCATCCGGGCCGAAGGAGTTTCCGCTCCGGACCACGGCGTGCAGGCGATGCTGATCGACGTCGTCCTTGCCGGCGAAGGCCTGGCGATGGGCCGGCGCAATGGGAACGGCACGACCAACATCCTGTTGAACTGGATCATGAACGGCAAGCTCACGATCGACCTTCCCTAGCTGCCGGCTTCCTCTTCATAACGTGTCTTCAGGGCCTCCACGACGGTGGGGTCCGCCAGCGTAGTGGTGTCGCCGAGCACCCGTCCCTCGGCGATGTCGCGCAGGAGCCGCCGCATGATCTTTCCGCTCCGCGTCTTCGGCAGCTCGCTGGTGAACAGGATTTGCTCCGGCCGCGCCAGCGCCCCGATCTTCTTGACGACATGCTGCTTGAGCGTGTCGACCGCGTCTCCGCCCGGCTTGTTCCCTTCTTTGAGCGTGACGAACGCCGCAATGGCCTGGCCCTTCACGTCGTGCTCTATGCCGATGACCGCGGCTTCCGCGACAGAAGGGTGGTCGACCAGCGCCGATTCGACCTCATAGGTCCCGATGCGGTGGCCCGCCACGTTGATCACGTCGTCCACACGTCCCAGCAGCCAGAAGTAGCCCTCCTCATCGCGCTTGGCGCCGTCACCCGTAAAGTACATGTTGGGGAAGCGGCTCCAGTATTGATCCTGGTACCGCTCCGGATCGCCGTAGATGCCGCGCAGCATCGCCGGCCACGGACGCGTGAGCACGAGGTAGCCGCCTTCTTTCGCTCCCACCGCCTGCCCGCGCTCATTGACGACTTCTGCGGCGATGCCCGGCAGGGGCCGCGTCGCCGAACCGGGCTTCAGCGTGGTCAGCCCGGGCAGCGGGGAGATGAGGATCATCCCGGTCTCCGTCTGCCACCAGGTGTCCACGACCGGGCAGCGCTTCTTGCCGATGTGCTCGTAGTACCATATCCACGCCTCGGGGTTTATCGGCTCCCCCACGGTGCCGAGCAGGCGCAGTGAACTGAGATCATGCCTGGCGGGGAACTCCGGACCCCACTTCATGAACGTGCGGATGGCCGTAGGCGCGGTGTAGAGGACGTTCACACGGTATTTCTCGATGATCGCCCAGAAGCGGTCTTTGTCCGGAAAGTCGGGCGTGCCCTCGTACATGACCTCCGTGGCTCCGTTGAGGAGCGGCCCGTAGACGATGTAGGAGTGTCCGGTCACCCAGCCGATGTCCGCCGTGCACCAGAACACGTCCTCGTCCTTGAGGTCGAACACCCACTTCGTTGTGGCATAGGTCCCGACCATGTAGCCGCCCGTGGTATGGACAATCCCTTTCGGCTTACCGGTCGTGCCGCTGGTGTAGAGGATATAGAGCAGGTGCTCGCTCTCCAGGGGCTCCGCCTCGTTCGCCAGCGGCGCCTCTGCCATGAGACGGTGCCACCAGAGGTCGCGGCCTTCGCGCATGTCGATCTTGATAGCATCGCCGGCGCGGCGAACCACCACGACGTGCTCCACGCTCGGCGCGCCCTCGACTGCCTCGTCGCAGTTTCGCTTGAGCGGGAGCACCTTGCCGCGCCGCCAGCCGCCATCCGCGGTAACCAGCACCTTGGCCTTGGCGTCGTTCATGCGGTCCCGCAGCGACTCCGCGCTGAACCCGCCGAAGACCACGGTGTGGGGGGCGCCGATGCGGGCGCAGGCCAGCATGGCGATCGGCAGCTCGGGGATCATCGGCAGGTAGATCGCGACGCGGTCGCCCGTCCGGACTCCCAGACGCTTCAGGACGTTCGCGAACTTGCACACTTCGCGGTGCAGGTCGCCGTAGGTGAGGACACGCTCGTCCCCCGGCTCGCCTTCCCAGATGATGGCGGCCTTCGTGCGGCGGGCGGCGAGATGGCGATCAAGCGCATTGTAGGCGATATTGGTGCGTCCGCCCGGGAACCACTTGGCATAGGGCAGGGTCCAGTCGAGCACGCGCTCCCACGGCGAGAACCAATGCAGCTCGCGGGCATACGACGCCCAGAACCCTTCCGGATCTTTGGCCGCCTGGTCGTACACGCGCGGATCCTGCAATACGGCCTGCCGGCGGAAGGCCTCGGGTGGATCGAAGCGACGGGCTTCAAGAAGCAGGGCTTCGATGGTTCTCTCGGGCGCGCGATCGGCCATACGCTTGCGTTTTCTCCGGGGGCTGCGAACGCTCCTCTCTGCTATACTCGTCGCGGCATGAGCGCCTTTCGATTCGAGCTCATCCGCCGGTCTGCGGACGGGCAGGCGCGGGCGGGCTTGCTGCACACCCCCCGTGGGATGGTGCACACCCCCGCGTTCATGCCGGTCGGCACGCAGGGCACGGTCAAATCCCTCACGTTCGACGAGGTACGGGAGATCGGCGCCGAGATCGTCCTTGCCAACACCTTTCATCTGTACCTGCGTCCCGGACCCGAAGTCATCGAACGGGCAGGTGGGCTGCACCGGTTCATGGGGTGGGACGGTCCGATCCTGACCGACAGCGGCGGGTTCCAGGTCTTCAGCCTGGCCAAGCTCCGGCACCTCAACGACGATGGGGTGACGTTCCGCTCGCCGCTCGATGGCAGCGAGCATACCTTCACGCCCGAGGGTGTGCTCGAGATCCAGCGACAATTGGCAAGCGACCTGGTGATGCCTCTCGATGTCTGCCTCGGGTACCCTGCCGAGCCCGGTCAGGCGGAAGAGGCGCTGCGTATCACGATGTTGTGGGCCCGCCGCTCGAAAGCGCACGCCATGCCGGCCCAACACATGCTGTTTGGGATCGTCCAGGGGGGATTCTCAGCGGCGCTGCGGCGCGAGGCTGCGGACCGGATCGTGGGCCTCGGCTTCGACGGGTATGCGATCGGAGGGCTGAGCGTGGGCGAGCCGCGAGATCTGGGTCACGAGTTGCTCGCGGAAGTGGCGCCCCGACTCCCCGCGGATCAGCCAAGGTATCTGATGGGCGTGGGCGCGCCGCCTGATCTCCTCGCGGCCATCGCCAGCGGGGTGGACATGTTCGACTGCGTCCTGCCGACCCGCGTCGGGAGGACCGGAGCGATCTTCACGCGCACCGGCCGCCTCAACGTCCGGAACGCGCAATACCGCGATGATCATGGGCCGCTGGATGCCCGGTGTTCCTGCGCCGTGTGCCGCACCTACACCCGGGCCTATGTCCGACACCTCTTCAACGCCAACGAGATGCTCGGCCCGCGGCTGGCGACGTATCACAACCTGGCGTTCCTCTCGCGGCTGATGGGTGAGGCGCGTTCGGCGATTGCGGAGGACCGGTTCGTGGCATGGCGCGGCGACATCCTGGGCGAATACCGGACGAACTGGTAAGGCGCCGCTAACTATGATACAAATGACTTCTGGAGGTGCGCAGTGCCCATAGTATCCATGCTGCAGGCGGGTCAGCGGGTCCCCAACTACATCTTCTTCTACGTCATTCTCCTGGGCGTCTTCTACTTTATCCTGATCAGGCCGCAGCAGGTCCAGCAGCGGAAGCGGCGGGCGATGCTTGGGAAGCTGAAGAAAGGCGACCGTGTGGTCACGATGGGCGGGCTGCACGCCATGATCCACGATGTGGATGAAGACACGCTCACCCTCGAACTGGCACCGAACCTCCGCGTGAAGGCGGACCGGAGTGCCGTGTCATATGTGCGGGGCCGCAAACCCGAGTCCATTCCCTCGCCGGTAAGTGAAAGCGGCCCACCCCGACCCTAATCGGAACACCAGAGGAGATCGACACCCGAGATGGCCGAACCTGCCGAAACCATTGGCTCCAGACCGCGGCTCGTCACGCTGGAAGAAATCAAGCGTGATACCGAGGTTGAAGCCTTCATCATCAAGGCAAACGAGTACACCGGCGCGATCGGCTACACCGAGCATGGCTCGCGCCACGCCAACCTGACCGCGAGCATCGCGTACAATACGCTGAAGCGGCTGGCCCATCCTGAGCGCGACGCGCAGCTGGCTTCGATCGCAGCGTACATGCACGACATCGGGAATCTCGTCAGCCGCCTCAACCACGAGCATACCGGCGCTGCCCTCGCCAACACGATCCTCATCCGCCTCGGCATGGACTCGGTGGAGCGCGCTGTGGTGATGGGGGCGATCGGCAACCACGAGGAAAAGGGCGGGGAGCCGGTCAGCCCGGTGGGCGCCGCCGTGATCCTGGCCGACAAGTCAGACGTGCACCGCTCGCGGGTGCGCAACCCCGACCCGACCACATTCGACATCCACGACCGGGTCAACTACGCGGTGGAGCATTCCTTCCTGCGGGTGGACGAGAAGAGCAAGACCATCAGCCTCGAGCTGACCATCGACACCAAGCTGTCCCAGGTGATGGAGTACTTCGAGATTTTCCTCAGCCGCATGGTGATGTGCCGCCGCGCCGCACAATTCCTGTCCTGTCAGTTCAAGCTGCAAATCAACGGCGCCAAGCTGCTGTAGCGCCGAACGCCGCGCCCGGCCTCCGTCAGAGGGAGTCACACCGCGGAAATAGAAGAATTCAGTAGATTTCTCTAATTTCTATTTTGTATGCTCTCCAGCATAGGCCTCAGTCACAAGTCGGCACCCCTCGTGGTGCGAGAACAACTGGCGTTCGGGGAGTCCGAACTCCCGCGCGCGCTGCGGTTGCTGTGCAACCTCCCGGGCGTCAGTGAGGCGCTTCTCCTATCAACCTGCAACCGCTCCGAGGTGTATCTCGTATCGGCGGAGACGCCTTCCGTCCCCGCAATCGCTGAACTCCTGAGCACACTGCGCGACGTACGCCCCGGGGTCTTCGAGCCGTTTTTGAGGCAGCGCCTGGGCGAGGATGCCGCGCGCCACATCCTCCGCGTCGCCTCGGGGCTCGAGTCGATGATCGTCGGCGAAAGCCAGATCCTGGGCCAGGTCCGCCGTGCGTTCGCCGCGGCCGGCGAGATCGAGGTGGCAGGGCCTGTACTGCACCGGCTTCTGCAGCTGGCCATCGCTACGGGCCGGAGAGTCCGGGCAAGCACGGGACTTGGCCATCGCAGCGCGTCGGTGCCGCACGCAGCAGTTGCCCTCTGCCGGAGCACGTGGGGAGCCCTGGAGGGCCGCGCGATTGGGATCATTGGAGCGGGTGATATGGCTGCCCTCGCCGCAAAGGCGTTCCATGAAGGCGGCGCCGTCGTGAAGCTGATCGCCAACCGGACCCTCGAGACGGCTGCGGTCCTCGCTGCCCGGTATCGGGCGGAGGCGCTCGGACTGGATGAGATCCCCTCCCGCGTCGAGGCGCTCGATGCGCTCGTCGTGTCGGTAGGCGCAGATCATCCCATCCTCGATCGCTCCGTGTTTGAGCCCACCCTATCGCGCTCGTCGCCCTTATTGGTCGTCGATATCGGAGTCCCCCGCGGGGTCGATCCCACGGTCGGACGTCTACCGGGCGTTACGCTGTACGACGTCGATGCGCTGGCCCCCGATCATGCGCAGTATGAGCCGTCCGCGGAAAATGTTGGTGCGGCGGAGGCCGTGGTCGAGGAATCGCTGGAGGTGTTCGTGCGATGGCTCGCGTCGCGCGCGGCTGTTCCGGTCATCGCGGCCCTGCACCGGCGCGCGGAGGAGATCATCGACGAGGAACTGCTTCGGGCGAGCGGCCGCTTACGGGGTCTCGATGAGCGGCAGCGCCGTGCCGTGCGCGGAGTGGTCGAGGGGGCGCTGCGCAAACTCCTGCACACGCCCTTCGTGCGGTTGCGGGCAAAGGGGGACGACGCAGGGGTGCTGGCGCTCGCCCGCGAGTTGTTTGATCTGGACAGAGACGGAGAGGCGAGATGAGCGATGCCCTGACAACACGATCCGCAACCTTGTTCGCGGACAGCGCTCGCTACTTCCCCGGCGGGGTCAACAGTCCGGTGCGGGCGTTCCGCGCCGTGGGCGGCACCCCGGTGATGGTGAGCGAGGCCCAGGGTTCGCGGGTGACGGACGTGGATGGGCGGACATTTGTCGATTACGTGGGTTCCTGGGGCGCGCTCATCCTCGGCCATGCCGCATCCGACGTCGTAGCGGCGATCACCGAGGCCACCTCGCGCGGAACGACGTACGGCATGCCGACGCCGTATGAGGTCGAACTGGCTGGGCTCATTCAGGATGCGTTCCCCTCGATGGAACGCATGCGGTTCGTGAGCTCAGGAACGGAAGCGGCGATGAGCGCCATCCGCGTGGCAAGGGGTTTCACGGGGCGGTCCAAGGTCGTCATGTTCGCGGGCTGTTACCATGGCCACGCCGATCTGCTCCTGGCCCAGGCGGGATCGGGCCTCCTCACCCTGGGTCTGCCCGCAAGCGAGGGCGTCACCTCTGGCTCGGTCGCAGACACGGTGGTGCTGCCGTACAACGATCTCGACGCGGTGCAAGAGGCGTTCGGCGCGCACAAGGATGAGATCGCAGCGGTAATCGTCGAGCCGGTCGCCGCGAACATGGGCGTGGTCAATCCGCGCGAGGAGTTCCTGACAGGACTGCGCGAGCTGACGCTGCGTGAACAGAGCCTGCTCATCTTCGATGAAGTGATCACCGGGTTTCGCCTCAGCCGTGGCGGGGCGCAACAGCGGTACGGGGTTGTTCCCGACCTGACGTGTCTCGGAAAGATCGCCGGCGGAGGGCTGCCCCTCGCGGTCTATGGCGGTCGCGCAGATGCGATGGAGTTGCTGGCGCCGGTCGGCCCTATCTACCAGGCCGGGACTCTCTCCGGCAACCCGATCGCGGTCGCCGCGGGAACAGCGACGCTACGGCGTCTGGCCGTCCCGGAGGTCTATGACACCCTTGAACGCCTCGGCAGCCGGCTCGGGGAAGGCCTGCAGGCGGCGGCACGGGATTGCGGGTGCACGTGTTCCGTCGTGCGGGCGGGATCGATGTTGACCGCCTTCTTCACGGGGCATCCTCCGCAGAACTATGCCGACGCTCGCGGGGCCGACACCGTTCGCTTCGCGCGATTCTTCCACGGAATGCTCCAGCGGGGCGTGCTGCTCCCGCCGTCGCAATTCGAGGCATGGTTCGTCTCCCTCGCCCATACGACGGATGACATCGACCACACCATCGAAGTCGCGCGCACGGCCTTCGAATTCGCGTCATGAGAAGGGGGATGAGATGACGCCATTCGTGCTGGGCACCCGGGCGAGCACGCTGGCCGTCCGGCAGACGGAGGACATCGTCGGCCGCCTGCGGCGCGCCCACCCCGACATGGACTTCTCGCTTGAGCACATCCGTACCACCGCCGACCGTCAGCCCGAGGCGCCGTTCGAGCGGCTCGGCGAGATCGGGTTCTTTGTCAAAGAGCTCGAGGTTGCTCTGCTGGAGGGGCGGATCGACGCGGCGGTGCACAGCATGAAAGACTTGCCGACCATGGACACGCCGGACCTGGTCGTCGCGGCGATCGCCCAGCGAGAGGACCCTCGTGACGTCCTGGTGGCCCGGAAGAATTCCACACTGGCGTCGCTGCCGCGGCGGGCCCGGGTGGGCACGAGCAGCCCGCGACGGGCGGCGTTCCTGCTGGTAACCCGCGGGGACCTGGAGATCGTGGCCATCCGCGGCAATGTCGAAACCCGCGTGCGAAAGGTGGACGGCGGAGAGCTGGACGCGGTGTGCCTGGCCGGAGCAGGGCTGCGAAGGATCGGATTGGATGAGCGGATCAGCGAGTGGCTGCCGCTGGAGGTCATGCTCCCCGCGCCGGGCCAGGGCGCGCTCGGCGTGCAGGTACGGGCCGGCAACGCCGACGCCCGGCGGATTGCGGGCAGCGTCGACGATGCGGCCGCGCGTATCACCGTGGAGGCCGAGCGGGCGGTGTTGCGCCGTCTGCAAGGAGGCTGCCGGCTTCCGATGGGCGCGTTCGCAGAACTCACCGGTCAACGCGTCAGCCTGCGCGCCGCAGTGGCCAGTCTGGACGGGCGCGCCATCATCCGCAGCGAGCGCACCGGGGACGCCGCGGATGCGGTGGCCCTCGGTCAGGCGGTCGGGGAAGATCTGCTGTCATCCGGCGCCGCAGCCCTGATATGAGACCGAGGCCGCGCCTGCTGGTCACTGGGCCGCACGGGCAGAGCGAACGAATGTGCGGGCGGCTGCGGGAGATCGGCATCGAGCCGGTCGAGGTCCCGGCTGTGACGATCCTACCGCCCGATTCATACGAGGAGCTGGATCGGGCGATCGCAACGCTCGATCGATTCGACTGGGTCTTGGTCACAAGCCAAAATGCGGTCGCGGCAATGTTCGAACGCGTCGCCGTCGTGGCAGCAGGGAGGCCATTGCCGCGACTACATTGGGCGGCGATCGGTCCGGGGACGGCCGAAGCCCTACGGCTCCGCGGTGTCAACAGCGTTTGGATCCCTACCCGGTATCTGAGCGAGGCGGTAGGCGCGGAGCTGCCGGCGGTCGCCGGAGAGCGCGTCCTGCGTATCCGATCGGAGCTCGCCTCTACCGCGCCTGCGGAATTGTTGCGGGAGAGAGGCATCGAGGTCGACGAGGTCGTGGCCTACCGGATCCTCGAAGCCCCGCCGGCTTCCCGGCAGCGCCTGAGAGATGCAGTGGAAGCAGGGGTAGATGGTGTGTTGTTCACGAGCGCATCCACGGTCCGCGGGCTGCTGCGTCTCGCCGACGAAACCGGCCTGGCGGACGAACTGAGGCGATTGCCCATCGTCGTGATCGGACCCGTCACTGCGTCGGCTGTGGAGTCGGCGGGTCTGCGTCCCCGCATCGTCGCCGACGTGCACAGCATTGACGGAATCGTGAACGTCTTACGCGAGAGGGGAATCAGTCATGCTGACATCACGCCGGCTTGAGACGCCGGTGGAACGCCCCCGCCGGCTGCGGCGCACCGCTGCCCTTCGCGCCCTCGTCCGCGAGACGAGGCTCCATCCGGAGATGTTCATCTACCCGATCTTCGTCCGGCCGGGACGGAGAATGCGCGAACCGATTCCGTCGATGCCCGGTCAGGAGCGGCTCTCGGTGGATCTCCTGGCGGGTGAGGCGGAGGCCTTGCGCGGCCTTGGCGTCAAGGCCGTGCTGTTGTTCGGACTGCCGGAAGAAAAGGACGGCACCGGCAGCGGCGCGTACGACGACGAGGGGATCATCCAGCGCGGGGTAAGAGCGCTGCGTGCGGCTGATCCCGAGCTGCTGATCATGACGGATGTCTGCCTGTGCGAGTACACCACGCACGGGCACTGCGGGATCGTCGCCGATGGGGCGGTGGACAACGATGCGACGCTCGACGTGCTCGCCCGGACCGCTGTCTCGCAAGCAGCGGCCGGAGCGGACGTCGTCGCGCCCAGCGCGATGATGGACGGGCAGGTGGGCGCCATCCGCGCAGCGCTCGACGAGGCCGCGTTGTCCGGCGTCGCGATCATGGGGTATTCGGCCAAGCACGCCTCCGCATTCTTCGGGCCATTCCGCGAGGCGGCGGGTTCGGCGCCGCAATTCGGCGACCGCCGCGGCTACCAGATGGACCCGGCCAACGCCCGAGAGGCCGAGCGCGAGATTGCGCTCGATCTGGCGGAGGGGGCGGACGTGGTGATGGTCAAACCGGCGCTCGCCTACCTCGACGTCATCCACCGCGTGAGGCCCCATGTCCCGGTGCCCCTCGCCGCCTACAACGTGAGCGGCGAGTATGCGATGGTGAAGGCCGCCGCGGCCCAGGGCTGGCTGGACGAACGCCTCGGCGCGCTCGAGATCCTCACCGCGATCGTCCGCGCGGGCGCCGATCTCATCATCACCTACCATGCGAAGGAGGCGGCACAGTGGCTGGCGACATGACGGCCGACCGCGCGATGCTTCAGGTGCTGGCCCTGCG
Organism: Armatimonadota bacterium; assembly: GCA_020028535.1. Classification (GTDB taxonomy): domain Bacteria; phylum Sysuimicrobiota; class Sysuimicrobiia; order Sysuimicrobiales; family Kaftiobacteriaceae; genus Kaftiobacterium. The sequence continues at coordinate 12,694 of JAIBHM010000033.1, forward strand.
GCTCGATCCGGGATGGCGGCGCCTTCC
>JAIBHM010000034.1 GCA_020028535.1 Armatimonadota bacterium
GGCCAGACGCACAAAGAAGACATCGAAAGCGGGACGCGCGCCGCGGTGCGCGGAGGCTTCACCGCGGTGGCCTGCATGGCCAACACCGCGCCGCCGGTGGATCATCCGGTTGTGGTCGAGTACGTTCGCAGCCGCGCCCGCGAGGTGGCCGCATGCCGCGTATATCCCATCGGGGCCATCACCAAGGGGCTGCAGGGACACGACCTCGCGCCGCTGGCCGGTTTGGCCTCTGCCGGCGTCGTCGCATTTTCGGATGACGGGACGGCCGTCCTCGACGCCGGGCTGCTGCGCCGCGCGCTGAAATACGCGGGCATGACCGGGTTGCCGGTGATCGAGCACTGCGAGGAGCCCACGATCTCCGCCGGCGGCGTCATGCATGACGGCGCCCAGGCCGCGATCCTCGGACTGCCGGGGATCCCGGCCGCGAGTGAGGAGACCATCGTGGCGCGCGACCTCCTGCTTGCCGAAGCGACGGGCGCCCGGCTCCACGTCGCCCACGTCAGCACCGCGGCCAGCGTGCGGATGATCCGGGACGCGAAGCTCCGCGGAGTGCAGGTTACGGCAGAGGTGACGCCGCACCATCTGGTGCTGACCGACGCCGACGTCGGCGACTACGACACGAACCGAAAGATGAATCCGCCGCTGCGCGGCGCGGATGACGTTGCCGCGCTGCGCCGGGCGCTGGCTGACGGCACAATCGACGCCGTCGTCACCGACCACGCGCCGCACACGCTCGAGGAGAAGCTCGTCGAGTTCGACCGGGCCCCCTTCGGCGTGGTGGGGCTGGAGACGGCGCTGGGCGTCGTCATGACGCACCTGGTCCGGCCCGGGGTGCTCTCAATCGAGCAGGCCCTCCGCAGGATGAGCACGCAGCCGGCTCAGATTCTCGGCATCCCGGGCGGGCGGCTCGAGGTGGGCGCTCCTGCCGACCTCGTCGTCATCGATCCCGACCGCCGGTGGACCGTCCGTCCTGAAGAGTTTGCCTCCCGGTCCCGGAACACACCGTTTGAGGGGTGGAACCTCGAAGGGAAGGCCGTCCTGACGGTCGTGGAGGGTGCCATCCGGCACAACGAGCTCACGGTCGAGGTCACCGCGTGATGCCGAACCGTCCGATCGCGGAATCGCCGGAAGCCAAGCGATCCGGTGCAGAGCCCGGAGCCGCGGGCTCATCACTGGAAGTCGAGATCTCCGGGATCCGGTTTGCACATCCTGTCCTCTCGGCGCCGGGGCCGTTGGGCTTCGGGCATGAGGTCCAATCGGTGATGGACCTGCGAGTCTTCGCGGGTTTCATCACCAAGTCCGTCACGATCGAGCCGCGAGAGGGCCACGCGTACCCGCACATGGCGAAGACCGAGGGCGGCTACCTGAACTCGCTGGGCCTGCCGAACCTGGGGCTTGCCGGATTTCTGACCAGGGACATGCCGTTCCTGCGGACGCTCGGAGTCCCCATCATCGTGAGCGCGGCGGCGCACACGGTCGCGGAGTTCGTGACGCTGGTGGACTGGCTCAGCCCCGAGCCTGGGGTCTGTGCCGTTGAGTTGAACGTGTCATGCCCGAACGTCGAGGCCGGGATGACCTTTGGGGTAGACGCCCGTCTGACCTACGAGCTTGTCTCCGCGCTCCGGCCCGCAACACAGCTGCCGCTGTGGGTGAAGCTGACACCCAACGTCACCGACATCACTGTCGTCGCGCGCGCGGCGCAGGATGCCGGCGCAGACGCCCTGTCCGTCGCCAACACCGTGACGGGCATGGCCATCGACGTGCATACCCGGCGGCCCAAGCTCGGTGCCGTCACCGGAGGCCTCTCCGGGCCGGCCATCCGACCCGTCGCAGTCTACCTCACGTGGCAGGTGTCCCGCGCATGCACGATCCCCGTGATCGGGATGGGCGGAATTGCGACGGCCGACGACGCGTTGGAGTTTCTCATCGCCGGCGCACGTGCGGTCGCGGTCGGCACCGCCGTCATCGACAACCATGGCGCGCCCACGCAGATCCGCCAGGGCCTCGCAGCGTACCTGGCACGGCACGGGCTCTCCTCAGTCAACGATATTGTCGGCACGCTTGCCGGCTCCGAGGCGTCTCATGCGTAGCATGAGGGAACCCGCGGAGCGGTTGATCATCGCGCTCGATGTTCCCAGCCTCGGCGAAGCGGAGCGACTCGTGCGGGTGCTCCGGCCGTCCGTGCGCTGGTTCAAGGTTGGGTCCGAGTTGTTCACCGCTGCGGGCCCCGCGGCTGTGGCGCTTGTGCACGCTTACGGCGGGAGTGTGTTCCTCGATATGAAATTTCACGACATTCCGAACACCGTGGCGGGGGCGATCTCATCCGCGGCTCGGATTGGCGTGGCGATGGCCAATGTTCACGTTGCGGGCGGGGAAGCGATGTTGCGCGCAGCCGCTCAGGCGGCGGGGCAGGGCACCAAGCGTCGCGTGCTGCTCATAGGCGTGACCCTGCTGACGAGCGAGCAGGCCGATTCGCGCTCGTCAGAGCGGGTGGTCCAGGCGGCCCGGCTCGCCCACGATTGTGGGCTGGACGGAGTCGTGGCGTCGGCCCTCGAAGCCCGTGCGGTGAAGCAGGCATGTGGTGAGCCGTTTGTCGTTGTGACCCCCGGTATCCGACCCGACGCCCTGGCCGAGGATGACCAGCGCCGGACTGCCGGGCCTGCGGAGGCGATCCGGCTCGGTGCGGACTACCTGGTCGTGGGCCGGCCGGTCACTCGCGCCGTTGACCCGGCCCGCGCGGTCCAGCCCATCATCGCCGACGTCGAGAGCGCTCTGACTGATCGAGTGGTGTGATATTCACGATTACTCTGAGTCGCCGAATCTCCCGGAACCCACAACATTTTCCCGAACAAAACAAGGTCCCGAAGGTGATTCGTTCGGTTGACAGTCCAAGTTAGGCGTGGCTATAATGGGGCCAAATTTCCCGGGGGATTAGCGGCCGTGGGGCTGCTCGACGACATCGACGAAATCCTCATCCCGGAAGAGGCCCTGCGGGGCCGCGTCCGGGAGCTCGGGCAGGCAATCAGCAAGGATTATGATGGGAAGGAACCGCTCCTCGTCGGGATCTTGACGGGAGCGGTTCTGTTTGTCTCAGACCTCATGCGCCAGATCACCATTCCCTGCCATCTGGACTTCATGGCCACGAGCTCGTACGCCGAGGCGACCACGAGCTCGGGTGTCGTTCGGATCCTGAAAGACCTCGACCAGCCTATCGAAGGCCGCCACGTCATCGTGGTGGACGACATCATCGATACCGGCCTGACGATGGACTATCTCCTGGAAGCCCTCAAAACCCGCTACCCTGCGAGCCTGCGCGTGTGCGCCCTCCTGGACAAGCTGCCCCGCCGGCTCCGGTACGTGCCGATTGACTACCGCGGCTTCGAGATCCCCGACAAGTTCGTCGTTGGATACGGCCTGGACTTCTCCGGCCGCTACCGCAACCTGCCGTTCATCTGCGTGCTCAAACCGGAAATCTACGGTGAGTCCAGAACGGAGGCCGGCTCCGCGGCCAGCGGCGTACGATGAGCGAATTCCTGGGGCGCACCCGCGCCGTTCGACGCACCTACGGACTTGATGAGATCGCCCTTGTGCCCGCGTCGGCGACCGTGGATCCGCTCGACGTCGACCTCTCCTGGTCCGTGGGCTCGTATCGATTTGCGCTGCCCTTCATGGCCTCCGCGATGGACAGCGTCGTGGACGTGTCGGTGGCCGCGGCGTTGTCGAAGCTCGGCGCCCTTGGTGTCCTGAACCTGGAAGGGTTGCAGACTCGATACGAGGACCCGGAAGAGCCGTTGGAGCAGATCGCCGGGGCGCCCCCGGAGGACGTGGTGCGGCTGACGCAGAGGCTGTACCAGCAACCCGTAAAGGAGCACCTGGTCGCGGCGCGCGTCGCGGCCATCGTCGACGGCGGCGGCACCGCGGTGGTGTCGATCACGCCTGGGGCCGCCTCACGCCTCGCGCCCGTAGCGGAACGCGCCGGGGCGCACATCATCGTCATCCAGTCGACGGTCTCAACCGACCGGCACCACAGTTCCCGTGGACGGTCGGTGCCTATTCGAGATCTCATCGCCCAAACCGAAGTCCCCGTCATGGTCGGCAACTGCGTGGGGTATGATGCCGCGATGGCGCTCCTCGAGGCTGGGGCGGCGGGACTCTTCGTGGGAGTCGGTCCGGGGGCCGCCTGCACCAGCCGCCGCGTGCTGGGGGTGGGCGTCCCACAGGCCACCGCGATCGCCGATGTAGCCGCGGCGCGCGAGGAATACCATCGCCGGTCTGGTCGCTATGTGCCGGTCGTCGCGGACGGAGGCATCGCGGTCGGGGGCGACGTGGCGAAGGCGATCGCCTGCGGCGCGGATGCCGTGATGCTCGGGTCGGCGCTGGCCCGGGCGGAAGAGGCACCCGGCCGCGGGTACCACTGGGGCATGGCCACCCCGCATGCCGCACTCCCGCGCGGGACGCGTGTGAAAGTGACCCGGACCGGGACGCTCGAGCAGATTCTGCTCGGGCCCGCGAGCACCGATGACGGATCGCAGAATCTGGCCGAGGCGCTGCGCACCGCGATGGGTCTGTGCGGCGCGCGGACGATCGCTGAGATGCATCAGGCGGAGATCATCATCGCGCCCACGCTGGGGAGCGAAGGGAAGTCGCTGCAGTTCTCGCAGAAGGTCGGGCAGGGCCGATAAGGATGCGCTCCCTCACTGAGGTTCGAATGCCGTCGGCGGGCGCGAGGCCTGCCGGCGTCGACACCGTCGTCGTCCTCGACTTCGGGGCGCAGTATGCGCAGCTGATCGCCCGCCGCGTCCGCGAAGCCCGGGTCCATAGCCTGATTCTCCCCTACGACACTCCGGTTGGCCGGATCATGGAGCTGCATCCGAAGGGGATCATCCTCTCGGGCGGGCCGGCCAGTGTGTATGACCCCGGCGCGCCGCGGTGCGATCCGGCGCTGTTCGACGGCCGTGTCCCTGCGCTGGGCATCTGCTATGGGATGCAGCTGATGGCGCACGAGCTGGGCGGGCGCACGGCGCCGGCGGGACAGCGTGAGTACGGGCGCACCCGCCTGTTTGTGGACGACCGCGCCGACCTCTTCGGCGGGCTGGAACCGCGGTTGCTGTGTTGGATGAGCCACGGGGATTCGGTTGTACAGCTGCCGTCCGGATTCACGCCGCTCGCCCGGACCGATCACAACCCCATCGCCGCGATGGCGAACCGCCGGCATCTCCTGTTCGGCGTACAGTTCCATCCAGAGGTGACGCATACGCCGTGGGGCCGCCAGGTCTTGCAGAATTTCCTCTTTACCGTCTGCGGCTGCCGGCCGACCTGGACGATGGCGTCGTTCATCGAGTCGCAGACCACCACCATCCGCGAGACCGTCGGGGCCCGACGCGCCATCTGCGCGCTTTCCGGCGGCGTGGATTCAGCCGCGGCCGCCGCGCTCGTGCACCGGGCCATCGGCGACCAGCTCACCTGCATCTTCGTAGACCACGGTCTGCTGCGTCTCGGCGAACCCGAGCAGGTCATCCGCACGTTCCGTGACAACTTTCAGATTCCGCTCGTGCACGTTGACGCGCGCGAACGGTTCCTCCGGCGGCTCGCGGGCGTGGGCGATCCGGAGACGAAGCGCCGGCGCATCGGCGAGGAGTTCATCGCCGTCTTCGAGGAGGAAGCGAACCGCCTGGGCCGCGTCGACTTCCTGGTGCAGGGCACCCTCTATCCCGACGTGATCGAGAGCGGGACGCGCACCGCCGCGCGGATCAAGACCCACCACAATGTGGGCGGCCTCCCGGACCGGCTGCAGTTTGCCCTCATCGAGCCGTTCCGGGAACTCTTCAAGGACGAAGTCCGCGAGGTCGCGCGGGAACTGGGCCTGCCGGACGAGATGGTGTGGCGCCATCCGTTTCCCGGACCAGGCCTAGCGATCCGCATCCTGGGCGAAGTAACTCTTGATCGGCTCGAGCTCGAGCGCGCCGCCGATGCGATCGTCCTGGAAGAGTTGCGCAACGCGGGCCTGATGCGGGAGATCTGGCAGGCCTTCGCCGTTCTGCTGCCCGTCCAGTCCGTGGGCGTCATGGGTGACGCGCGCACGTACGGTCATACCGTGGCCGTTCGAGCGGTCACGAGTGAGGACGGCATGACCGCGGACTGGGCCCGCCTGCCCGAAGAGCTTCTGGAGCGTATCAGCAGCCGTCTCACCCGCGAGATTCCCGGCATCAGCCGGGTCGTGTACGACGTCACCTCGAAACCCCCCGCCACCGTCGAGTGGGAGTAGCGGCTCCGGACCGCTCACCCGCATCTGGCCGGCAGCGCAATAGCATCCTTGTACTGATCGCAGGCGTCACGGCGATCAGGGCGATCGTGGCCACCCGCGCTCCGCTGATCGACGACGAAGCCTATTACTGGTTGTGGGCGCACCGTCTGGACTGGAGTTACCTCGATCATCCACCGCTCATCGCGTATCTCATCGCTCTGACCATACGCGTTGGAGACTCGGAGCTATGGGTGCGGGCGAGCCCGCTGCTCCTCGGCGCGGCGACGACGTACGTGCTCTACCTGTTTGCCCGCGAGCTCTTCGATCACCGCGCGGGGATTGTGGCGGCGTCTGTGTTTCAGGTCGTTCCCGTACTGGCGGGGGGCGCGTTGCTGGCGACACCGGATGCGCCCTTATTCCTGTGCTGGACCGCCGCGTTGCGGTTCGCCTGGCAGGCGATTCACGGTCGACCCTCGCGATGGATCTGGACGGGAGCCGCGGTGGGACTTGGGCTGCTGGGGAAACTGTCGATGGTCTTGCTCCCCCCAGGTTTGCTCGCCTTCCTGCTGTGGCGCCGACGGGGAGCGCTGACGAACTTCGGTCTCCTTGGCGCCGCTGCGCTGGCAATCGTGCTCTTTCTCCCCGTCGTGTATTGGAATGCCGTCCATGACTGGGCTGGGATGAGGTTCATCCTCTACGAACGGCCCGGAGGTACGCCGCGGGGGATGGCGGGCGTCGTCGAGGTGATGGTTCAGCAATTCGCATTTGCCTTACTCCTGTTCCCAGCATTCCTCTGGGGAATCTGGCATGCATGGCGGAACCGGCGGGATGAGCGGTACGCCTATCTGCTTGCAACCGCCCTTCCCGTTCCGCTGTTCGTTATTGCAGCCGCCTGGACCACAGGGGCTCCCCACGGGAACTGGCTGGGCCCCGGCTACCTCGGTCTCCTTATCGTGCTTGGAGCGGGCTGGAACCGTGTCGTCGGCGGGCTGGCAGCTGCGAGCGCGGCGCTGATCATCTACGGCTTCCTCGCGCAGTTCGTGAGCGCGCTTCCACTTCTTCCGGGAGCGGAAGAGCTCTACGGATGGAAAGAGGCGGCCCCGCGGGTGCAGCAGGAAGCCGCCGCGCTGGGTGCCGGCACGATCCTGGTCGCCGATCGTTATCAGATCGCTTCCCAGCTCTCGTACCATACTCGGGGCGCGCTCCCGGCGACGCTGCTGCCCTGCCCGAATCCCGCTTCCATCTGGCCCCACCCAGGACGGTACACCGGCGCCGACGCCATCGCGGTGCTCGACGCACGCTGGAGTCCCACTGTGGAATGGAGCCGCCACTTCCGCCGAGTGGATGAAGTCGATCCCCTGACCGTGCAGATCCATGGGAAGCCGCTGCGCCGATTCCGGATCTTCCGCCTGCATGAGATGCTCCCGCCGCAGGGGTGCCGGCCGCCCTAGCCTGACAGCCATGTGAGCTGACCTCCCTGGGCTCTTGCATCACAACCGCCTGTTGGATAGAATGGTGTGTATTACGAATCAATGATCGATAGGAGAAACGTATGGAGACATCAACCGTCTCTCCCAAGTACCAGGTGGTCATCCCCCGGAACGTGCGGCGGGCCCTCGGCATCCGGCCCGGCCAAAAGGTCCAGGTCATCCCTTATCAGGGGCGGGTTGAGCTGATCCCACTCCAGCCCATCAAGCGGGCGCGAGGCTTCCTCAGGGGGATCGACACGTCGGTGGAGCGGGAACCCGACCGGGTATGAACGTCGTCGACTCCTCAGGATGGCTGGAGTACTTTGCCGCCGGCCGCAATGCTGGTTTTTTTGCCCGGGCCATTGAAAAGCCGGCCGGTCTGCTGGTGCCCACTCTCAGTCTTTTTGAGGTCTTCAAACGGGTGCTGCATCAGCGTGATGAAACCGGGGCCCTCCACGCCGTGGCCCTGATGCAGCAGGGTCATGTCGTGGATCTGGATTCTGCCCTGGCACTTTCCGCTGCCCGGCTCTCCGTCGATACCAGGCTGCCGATGGCTGACAGCATCATGCTGGCGACCGCCCGGGCCTACGATGCCGTGCTCTGGACCCAGGATGCGGATTTCAGAGGAATTGACGGTGTGCAATACCGGGCGGCGACGTAAGATATAGTCCCGAGCCATGGATCTGTTGGACGATCTCAATCCACCCCAGCAACAGGCGGTAACGCATCCCGGAGGACCGCTACTCATTCTCGCCGGCGCCGGCAGCGGGAAGACCCGAGTCCTCGCGTATCGGGTCGCCTACCTCATGCGCCACGGCGGTGTCCCGCCGGCCCGTATCCTCGCAGTCACTTTCACAAACAAGGCCGCCAACGAAATGCGCGCACGGGTGGACCGGCTGATTGGATCGGCCGTTGCGCGGAACATGTGGATCGGCACCTTCCACCATATTTGCAGCATGATCCTGCGCCGCCGCGGGGACCGGATCGCCGTCGAGCGGAACTTCCTCATCTTCGATCAGGACGATCAGCGCAGCCTCGTCCGCCAAATCCTGAAGGACCTGGGTCTGGACGATCGCCGCTTTCCTCCCGCAGTGATGCTCGCGATGATTGACAAGGCCAAAAACGAGGCGATCGGTCCCGTCGCGTACGCCGAGCAGGCCACGGGATTCTATGAAGAGGTGGTGGCGCGCGTCTACCGCGCCTACCAGGCCGGGCTGCGCGACCACAACGCCCTGGACTTCGACGATCTGCTGCTCGAAGTGCTCCGGCTCTTCACCGAAGTTCCGGAGGTGCGCGAGGAATATCAGGACCGCTTTCAGCACGTGCTGGTGGACGAGTACCAGGACACGAACCGCGCGCAGTATCTCATCGTGCGCACGCTGGCCGAGAAGCACCGCAACATCGTGTGCGTCGGTGACGATGACCAGTCCATCTACAAGTTCAGGGGTGCGGACGTCCGCAACATGCTGGACTTCGAGCGCGACTATCCCGACGCGACGATCATCAAACTCGAACAGAACTACCGCTCCACGAAGACGATCCTGGCGGCCGCGGGCGCCGTCATCCGCCACAATCCCCATCGCCATGAAAAGACTCTATGGACGGCCAACTCCGACGGGGAAGCCATCAGCCTCTACGAGGCGTACGACGGCCACGATGAGGCGCGGGCGATCGCCGACGAGATCAAGCGATCGCGCGATGGCCTCAAATACCGCGACATGGTCGTGCTCTACCGCACCAACGCGCAGTCCCGACTTTTCGAAGAGCAGTTTCTCCGCGCCGGCATCCCCTACGCGATCGTGGGGGGCGTCCGATTTTACGAGCGGAAGGAGGTGCGCGATCTCATCGCCTACCTGCGCCTCGCGCTGAACCCGTCCGACAATGTAAGCGTTGAGCGGATCCTCAATGTGCCGCGCCGGGGGATCGGCGATGTGAGCCTGGATCGGCTCAAGACGTTCGCCGCGGCCCACGGGATCGGGCTTCTCGAGGCGCTCTCACACCCCGAGGGGAGCGATCTGCTGCCGAAACCCGCCCAGCGCGCGGCCGCGGAGTTCGCGGGACTGATGGAGCGGCTGCGCGACCGCGCCCAGCGCGTGCAGGCCACGGGCATGCTCGAGGCGGCGATCGTGGAGACCGGCTACCAGGCCATGCTCGAGGCGGAAGGTACCGACGAGGCCTACAGCCGGCTGGAGAACCTGCGCGAGCTCGTCACGGTGGCTCAGGAGTTCGAGCAAACAACGGGCGAGGAGAGCGTGGAGGCATTCCTGCAGCACCTCGCTTTGGTGACCGACCTGGATACGTGGCAGACCGACGTCGATCGCGCCACCCTGATGACGTTGCATAGCGCCAAGGGATTGGAGTTTCCAGTGGTCTTCCTGGCCGGCCTGGAGGAGGGTCTCTTCCCGCACGCGCGGGCGCTGGAAGAAGACGGCGGGTTGGAAGAGGAGCGGCGCCTGTGCTACGTGGGCATGACGCGGGCGAAGCAGCGGCTGTATCTTTCCCATGCGCGCAATCGGACCATCTTCGGCGCAGCAATGCCCGGGGTGGCGTCCCGTTTCCTGGACGAAGTGCCTGAAGAGTTGATCTCTCGATTGCGGCCGGCGCCGCCTCCCACCGCGGTGTGGCCCGACGAGGATCGTGCGGTACCGACGTTCACAACCGGCGACCGCGTCCGGCACGTCGCGTTCGGTGAAGGGACAGTGCTGGAGGTGGAGGGAGAAGGCGTGCGGGCAGTAGTGACCGTTCGTTTCTCCCAGGGCGTCAAGCGCCTTGCGTTGGGGTATGCGCCCCTCGAGCCGGTGCAGGGATCCTAGGATCGGGAACTTCCAAGCGTTTCCCTCCGTAGACTTCAGGCAGGTCTCCTGGGAAGGAAAGAACACGCGAAAAGTGAATATTCCAGATTAATACACTATGCTCGAGTATACTTTGGTGTACTAAGCCCACACCAAATCCGGTCTGGAGGGGCAGAGGGGGGGCCTTCCCAGGTCGTGCAACCAAGGAGGCATCAGATGAGAAGTAAGGCAACCGTGTTTCCCCTTGTGGGGATGCTTGTGCTTGTCTTTCTTACCACGATGGCGGGGGCACAGAGCCAGCCGGCAAATCTACCAAAGCCGAAGGTAGCCGCAGAAGCCCCCGAAATCGGCAAGTTCGGCGGTACTTACATCGTCGCCCAGATTTCTGATCCTCGAACGTTCAACCCAATCGTCGTACAGGACACCGCTTCGGGCGCGGTCACGAATGCCTTCTCCGACGGTCTGGTCGAGCAGAATTACATCACGGGTGAGATCGAACCCGCGCTCGCGGAATCCTGGGCGGTAAGCCAGGACGGCCGCACGTGGGTCTTTACGCTGCGCGAGAGGCTGCAGTGGTCGGACGGGCAGCCCGTAACCGTCGACGACGTGGTGTTCACTCTTGAAGCGATTTTCACTCAGGGCGTCGATACGAGCTTCCGGGACCTGCTGACGTTCAAGGGCGAGAAGGTCGCCTGGAGAAAGCTGGACGCGCGACGTGTTCAGTTCCAGACGCCGCGAAGTCAGCCGCCCATCGGCTTGTTCCTGCGGTTTATCGGCTTCCCCGTGGTGCCCAAGCACAAGCTGGCGGACGCGCTGGCCAAGGGTGGCCAGGAGTTCAGCCGGTCCTGGGGCGTCAACGCGACCGCGCGTGACATCGTTGGAACAGGGCCGTTCACGTTCCAGTCCTTTGTCCCCGGACAGCGCGTGATCATGCTGCGCAACTCCAGGCACTGGAAGGTTGACAAGCGCGGCCAGCGTCTCCCTTATCTCACAAGGTACGTCATCCAGACAGTGCCAAACACGGATACCAACCGTCTTCGCTTCCTGGCGGGCGAGGTAGATACGTACGCAGCGCGGCCGCGGGAGTATGCCGAACTGAAGCAGCAGGAGCGCCAGGCCAACTTCACCATCCATGACGGACCGGAGACATTCTCGCGCGAGTTTCTCGTGTTGAATCAGAACGCTGCCGGCATCAAGCCGCCCAAGCTGACGTGGTTCCAGGACGTCCGGTTCCGCCGGGCTCTGGCGCACGCGATTGACCAGAACACCATCATTCAGCAGGTGTACGCGGGCCGGGCGACCCCGCCGACGAGCGACATCAGCGTAGGCAACAAGCTGCTCTACAACACTACGCTGCGACCCTACCCCTACAGCGTTGAGCGGGCGCAGCAGATGCTGGCCGAAGCCGGCTACCGCAAGGGCGCCGACGGCCTGCTGCGGGACTCGCAAGGCAACGTGGTGGAGTTCAACATCGCGACCAACTCTGGCAACCAGGACCGTGAGGCTATCGGCAACCTCGTGCGCCAGGACTTTGTCAAACTGGGCATGCGGGTGACGTTTGCGCCGGAAGCGTTCCCGACGTTGGTAGGCAAGCTCACGGGAACGTACAACTGGGAAGCGATCATCATCGGGTTTACGGGTGGCATCGAGCACGGCACCGCCCGCAACCTGTGGCTATCCAGCGGCGACCTGCACATGTGGAATCCGAAGCAGGCGCAGCCGGCCACGCAGTGGGAAGGGCAGGTCGACCAGATCTTCGAGCAGATCGCGGCCGAAGTGGACATCAACAAGCGCAAGGCGCTCTATAACCAGTTCCAGCAGATCGTCTATGACAACCTGCCGATGCTGTACTTCCCGTATGTGAAGACGCAGCCCGCGCTGCGGAACACGATCGGGAACGTGAAGCTCGGCCTCCAGGGCGTGACCGGGCTCCTAGAGACACGGTACTACAAAGGGACGGCGTTCAGACCGTAGCTTGAAGAGAGCAGGGGCGAGTCGCGAGACCCGCCCCTGACGCCTGCCTAATGTAATGTTTCGATACATTGCCCGGCGGATCATCAACTTGCTGCCCCTGCTCCTGGGGGTCTCCCTGATGTCGTTTATCGTCATCCAGCTTTCCCCGGGAGACTTTCTCGCTGAAATGCGCCT